>CAMBRH010000025.1 GCA_945870115.1 Chitinophaga pinensis
TTATTCAACAAAAATAGCTATATTCGTAATTGATAAATTAGTAAATTATGAAACTTTTAAACATTTTTTTATTCATCACATTTCTTTCGCTGTTTTCTTGTAAGAAAAATGTGGAAGAAGTCACAATTAATTCATGTCAAAATGGGGTGAAAGATGATGATGAAGAGGCAGTTGATTGCGGTGGAGCTTGCAGTGCTTGTTATCATTATCCGTATTTGGTTTTAAAGCAAAACGGTGAGGCAAAACAAGCTTCAAGTAAAAGTATTGTTTTGGAAAATGGTGATTATAAATTACTTGGAGGCTTTGATACGGTTTTATTTCAGCTAAACCTTGGTTCTAATTTAGCTGAGGGAACTTATAATTTAAATCCTTTAACTGCCGGATTGGTGAGTGGAACGAAGCAATATACTTTTGTAAGTGGTATTTTCGGAATTTCAAAAAATGATGTATCTCAAAAACAATTAAGCGGAAATTTTGAAGCAAAATTTGTAAATCAATTCGATACTTTGAGAATTGAAAGTGGACAATTTGAATATTTGGATTACTAAAAAAACAATAATCATTGAAAATAACTAACTTTGCAACATGATTTTATACAATGTAACTGTAAGTATAAGTCCAGAAGTTCATGAAGAATGGGTTTCTTGGATGAAAAATATTCACATAAAAGAGGTAATTGGAACAGAATGTTTTACAGAGGCTCGTTTATCAAGAGTTCAAGGTGAAGAGGAGGGAGGATTCACATATTCCATCATGTATTTTTCTCCAAGTGAGGATTTATATGAAAAATACAAAAATGAATTTGCTCAATCAATGCAAGCAAAACACAATGAACTTTTTGCTGGAAAATTTGCTGCATTTAGAACAGTTTTAAACGTAATTGAACAATTTAAGGTTTAAAATTAACTATGAGTAATAATTCAAGAACTGCTATTTTAGAGGCAAAAATGAAGGCAAATAACCACAAGGTGAAAGTAAAACCTGTCGTTAGAGCTAAAAAACATTTAGGGCAACATTTTTTAATTGATAAAAATATTAGTAGAAAAATTGCAGAGCAATTTCAAAATCATAGAGGCTGTAAAAAAGTATTGGAAATTGGTCCAGGAACAGGAGCCTTGACAACATTTTTACTTGAAAAACCTGAAAATGAAATTTGGGTAATTGAAATTGATAGAGATTCTATTGCTTATTTGAAAGAAAATTTCACACAATTAGAAGGCAAGATTTTAGAAGAAGATTTCTTAAGAATGGATCCTTCAAAACATTTTGGCGATGAATCTTTTGCTGTTGTTGGAAATTTTCCATATAATATTTCTACGCAAATTTTATTCAAATGTTTGGAACATAGAAATCAGATTCCAGAAATAATGGGTATGTTTCAAAAAGAAGTAGCAGAGAGAATAGCTGAAAAACCAGGAAGTAAAATTTATGGAATTATAAGTGTTTTATTTCAAGCTTTTTACGATATAAAATATTGCTTTACAGTTGATGAGCAAGCATTTAATCCGCCACCAAAAGTTAAGTCTGGAGTAATCAGAATGACAAGAAATGATAGAGAAGTTTTTCCTTGTGATGAAAAATTATTTATTCAAATAGTCAAAGCTTGTTTCAATCAAAGAAGAAAAATGATGCGAAATACGATTAAGCAATTTACACAAGATAAACCTTTTGAACATCGATTTTTAACTGAAAGACCTGAAAGATTGAGTGTTGATGATTTTATTGAATTTACACAAGCGATTGAAGCAGTTATGAAAAGTTAATTGGATATAAATATTGACAATAAAAAGGGGTTGTCAGCCATGGCTGATCAACCCCTTTTTATTAATATCTAAAAGTAACTATTCTCCTTTATTTCTATCAAAAATTTATAATAATTTTCTCAATAAATCATAATATAAAGCAATCACTGATAGTATAACAACCAACCAAATTACGATCATATTTGCCCAAAAAGTATCTAATTTTACATCCATAAAATATTTTGTAGGAGCATAAAATTGAGCGTCTAAAAAACGTTCGTGTTTTGGATTCAAATAAATGGGATCATCTTTTTGAAAGAATTCATTTTTAGATTCTACTAATTTATTTAGTTCGACTCTATCAGTTACCAAATCATGTAAACTTTCGTTTTCATTTTCGTCTCTCAGTTTTTGATATTTTTTGTCTCCAATTTTCTTACTGATTTTATCAATTTTTTCAGTATTATCGTTGTAAGTTTTGTTGTATTGTTTTTTAATTGTACTTAAAAAATCTTCTAAATTTTCTTTAAATTTATCAACATCTTTGTAAGACTTAATTTTCTTTAAATCACTTAAGCAATTTTTACAAGATAAGTTTGACCAGTATTGTTCTTCTTTTGTAATTTCATTAATCAAAATTTCTTTTGACTTTTTAAAATCTTTAGCTTTGGTTTTTTTACTAGAAATAATTTCAAGTTTATTTTTAATTTCTGGAATCCAGAAATCTCTTTTCCATGCACTTTGGCTTGCTTCAGATTGATATTTATATGTTTTTTTCTGAAACTCATTATCCTTGGCTTGTGCTACAATTAATGCTTCGTATGCCCAGCGTGACACCATAATGTTACCGATAAATGGAACTTCATTTACCTTTGAAATTAGCGGATGAAGTTTCTCAAACTTAACAATTACTCCACTAAATAATAATTGAGGAATAATTAATAATGGAACAGTAATATAAATTACTTTAGCAGAATTAAAAGCAGAAGATATATTTAATCCCATAACGTTTGCTACACAAGAAGTTGAGAATAAAATAAACCAATATTCTAACCACATTCCTTTTATTTCAAGTATATAATTTCCAATGACAACAAACAAAAATGTTTGAATAGCAGAAATAATAAACATAATTGCCAGTTTTGATAGAATGTAACTTCTTCTGGATAAATTTAGAAAAGATTCACGTTTTAAAATCTTTTTATCTTTAATAATTTCCTCTGCAGCAACAGTTAATCCAAGGAATAATGCAACAACAACGGCAATAAATAAATATTGAGGAATATTCATGTTTTCATAAAAGACATATTCCGTTTTTGAACTTTTTTCAGTGTCAAAATATTTCACAAAAAACGCAAGAATACCAGCTAAAATTGGTGCTTCTAACATGTTAATCAACATATATTGCGTATTTGCTAATTTGCTTAAAACATCTCTTTTAAAGAAAACATTAAATTGTTTAAGCTTGTTTGGTATACGAGATTCTCCTCGAGGAACTTCTGAATGAATTTCTTCAGCTGATGTGTTTTTAGGGTCGTTGTTTTTATGAAATTTTTCATTCCATTCTTCTGGAATAATTTTTCTCATTTTAGTTAAATTTCCATACTCGTCAACAACTTTTGATTCAATTATATTGAAAATTTGTTCTGGATTAACATTTCCACAAGTATAGCATTCTCTTTCTTTAGCATTTACGTGATTCACGTTGCTTTTGAAATATACAATTGCATCTATTGGATTTCCATCAAAAATTGGATATCCACCTTGATCAAGTAAACACAAACGATCAAACATTTTGAAAATATCTGACGAAGGTTGGTGAATTACGACAAAAATTAATTTTCCTTTTAACGCCAATTCTTTTAAAAGATCCATGATATTTTCAGAATCTCTGGAAGATAAACCAGAAGTTGGCTCATCAACAAATAATACAGAAGGTTCACGAATTAATTCTAAGGCTATATTCAATCTTTTTCGTTGTCCACCAGAAATTGTTTTCTCTAAAGGAGATCCAACTTTTAATTGCATTGCTTCATGCAGTCCAATCATGGACAAAAGATCTACAACCTTTTTTGTAATTTGCTTATCGTTTAAGTGATTAAAACATAGTTTAGCATTGAAGAATAAATTTTGAAAGACACTTAATTCCTCAATTAATAAATCATCTTGACTTATAAAACCGATTACACCTTCTAATTTAGATTTCTCTTTGTGAACATCAATTCCATTAATTTTAACTGAACCATGAGAAGGAGTATAGTTTCCATTTAAAACGTTTAAAAGTGTTGATTTTCCAGCACCAGAACCTCCCATTAATCCAATTAATTTACCAGATTGCTCAGCAAAATTAATTGAATGTAAACCTTTTTTACCACTTTTAAAGTGATATTCCATGTCTTTGACAATGAAAGATAATTTTTCTTGATTATGAACATTCAAGAATCGTGTAACTACATCACTGTAATAAATTGGTTGAGATTTAGATGTTCTAACAGTTGAACCCTGATTTAAAATATGGTTTCGATCATTTGGAATAATCTGTCCATTCATATTTAGTTCATCAGTTCCAAAATATTTAAAAAAGATTATTTGAACACTTTCTATTCTTAAAACTCTAAAATTATTTTCAACTCCATCCGCTAAAATATGCTTTGCATTTTTTAAGTCTAAAGGATTAGATGAAATGTAAAGAAAATTTGGCTCATCAATAATTTCTTTACCATCAAATTCAATGAATTTTTTTATTGAATTGTACTCATTTGTATCAATGTTAAATGTTTCAGATACAGTATTTATAAATTCAGTATCTTGATCAGAAACACTATCACCTGCATTGATAAACTCAAATATTCTCAACAACACAATCATTTTTTGTCGTTGTGTCAATTCCTCATTTATTTGAGAACAAATTCTTAAAACCTTAACAGAATTTAGTGAAGTACGTTTTCTCTCACCATCTTTTTTTGAAGAACTCATGTGATGTGTCATCAAGAATTCATCAAACATTTTAATGTAATCTCTTACTAGGGAAGCGTTTAATTCAGACCTTAAAAAAGATTCAATTATTTTCTTGCCATTTGAACTTTCAATACTATCATTATTTGTTTCATCAACTTTTGCAATAATTGCAAATAATTGCATCAGCGCTTTAAATATGCGTTCACTCATAAATTTAAAATATAGCGGTAGTTGTTTAAAATTATTTTTTGAAACCAATTAACATTACAGCACAACCTGTAACTTTTTTATCTAAATCCAGTTCGGTTTCAATAATTACAGGTATTGTTGAAGGAACTTTAAAGTCCCAATAGGGAGAATTTTTGTGATTTTTATTTGTAAACAAAACATTTCCTTGATTATCTCTTACTGTAAAGATTACGAATTCATCTTCTTTACCTGCGCTTGCACAAATTCTGTACGTTGAACCACCAAAAAATGTAGTTTTGAACTCTGCTTTTTCCCTATCTAAAAAAGCTGTGTACACTTGGCCGTCTGAAACAAATTTAGATTTTTTATTTGTTCCATTTAAATAAGAATTACAGATATTTACAATTGATTCACAATCTTGAGAAAAAGAAGAGAAACTAAAAGATAAAATTCCTAAAAACAGTAATATTGTTATTTTTTTCATACTAATAATTATTCAGTGATTGTTGTTCTAATTTGACTTATTTTTTTAGCAATTAAATTTAAAACAAAAGTTTCAATTTTAACTTTAGTTGTGTGCTGTAAAGTTGTAGTTTTCTTTGCCGCATCAGTTTTTGGCGTAACATACATGTATTCGATTGTAACCAAATCAAATGTTGTTTTAAGGTCTTCCAATGAAGTTAGAATCTCATCATTCACACCATTTTTGTTATATAAGACTAGAATTTCAATAATCGTATTTAAGGTTGTTTGTTGATCACCGATTCGCTCGATAATTTTTTCATTTTTAGTGGTTTTAGTAAGCTCACAAGAAAAATATAATGACTCAATCCAACCTCCTGTTAAGATAAGAACAGAAGTGTTTTTTCGATCATTATTTTTCAAATAGCTATCAGCTTTTCTAAAGGCATCTGCTACTATTCGAACCATCGAGTCTTGATTTGTATTGTTTTTATCAAAACGATCCATGAAATTTTTGTCAAAAGCTCCCTGAAGACCTAAACCATTTGTCAGTTTTTCAACCACTTTCAAGTATTTAATTGATTTTGCACTTTGATTATATAAAGTAGCATAACCTAAGTCAGTACCGTAAATTCCAAGATTTAAAGCTCTTTTTGACTCATTGTTATATAAATCAACATTTTCAATTGGATTTAACAAACTTTCAGTAAATGGTAAATTTGCATCCTTAATCAGCATCGATGTTTGAACTGGTGAAGGAATACTGAATATTTTCCCGTCAAAATTCGTATTTAAAGAACTATTTGGGTCCAAAATTTCTTCTTCAATCAGTTTTTCTTCCTCGTTCTCACCACCGCAAGAAACTAACATGGAAGTCATACATAAAGCCAAAAATAAATTAAAAGTTACTTGTTTAGTAAAGTTTTTCATAACATTTTTTAAAGTGTTAATAATAGGAAACGTTCCTTTTCATCGATAAAAATACATATTAATTTCATTTAAACAAACTTTATGAATAAAAAAAAAATAATGCTTTAAAATAATGACTTGATTCTCAGTATTTATTAGAATCAAAATTTTTAATTAATTTTGATGAAAAAAACAAGATGTTAATTAGACCAAGACGAAATAGGAAAAATGAAGCTATCAGAATGATGGTTGAGGAAACTAAATTAGGAACAGAAAATTTAATTTATCCCATTTTTTTGGAAGATGGAAAGGGAATTAAAACAGAAATTAAATCTCTTCCTAATAATTTCAGATGGAGTTTGGATATGTTAATTCCAGAAATCGAGACTTGTATGAATTTAGGTTTAAGAAATTTTGTTCTTTTTCCTGCCATTTTGGAGGAATTAAAGGATAAACATGCAACTCATTCTTATGCAAAAGAGAATTATTATTTAGATGTAATTCATCAATTGAAAAGTCGTTTTCCTGAAATTGTGCTGATGAGCGATGTTGCTATGGATCCCTATTCTTCTGATGGTCATGATGGTTTGGTTGAAAATGGTGAAATCATAAATGACAAAACACTTCCAATTTTGGCAAATATGGCTATTGCTCAAGCGCAAGCTGGGATAGATATTCTTGGTCCTTCAGATATGATGGATGGCAGAATAGGTTTTTTGAGAAATGCACTTGATGATAAAGGTTTTACAAATGTCAGCATCATGTCTTACACAGCAAAATATGCTAGTGCGTTTTATGGTCCGTTTAGAGATGCTTTAGGATCTGCTCCAAAATCTGGAAATAAGAAGACCTATCAAATGAATCCTGCTAATAAAAAGGAAGCCTTATTGGAAGCCCAATTGGATTTTGAAGAAGGCGCTGACATGATGATGGTTAAGCCCGCTTTGTGTTATTTAGATGTTATTCATATGTTGAAAGAAAAATTTCCAATTCCAATCACTGCGTATAATGTGAGCGGGGAATGCGCTATGGTTTATGCAGCTTCTCAAAATGGTTGGCTAAATTATGAAGCGACAATGAGTGAAATGTTATTGAGTATCAGAAGGGCAGGAGCTGACGGAATTTTGAGCTATTTTGCTAAAGATTTTGCACAAATGGTTAAGCGATAATTTCTAGAAATTTATGCTTTTTAAAGACCAAATGCATAGAGATGTTTTTTTAGAGAATACTCCTAAGAGAATTATTTCTTTAGTACCATCTCAGACTGAATTTTTGTACGAATTAGGCTTAGAAGAAAAAGTTGTTGGAATTACAAAATTTTGTATTTATCCTGATGCTTGGTTCAAAAATAAAACAAGAATTGGCGGTACAAAAAGTGTTGATATTGAAAAAGTAAAATCTTTAAATCCTGATTTCATAATTGGTAATAAAGAAGAAAATACAGAAGCAGACATTTTAGAATTGGAAAAAATTGCTCCAGTTTGGATGAGTGATATTTTTACACTGGAAGATTCGTTTTCCATGATGAAATCTATTGGAGAAATCCTTGGTTTGAAAGAAAAAGCAGAGCAAATAGTATGTGAAATAGAAACTAAGTTTAATAATTACAAAAGTTATCCAGGGAATAAATCTGTCATTTATTTGATTTGGAATGAGCCACTAATGGCAGCAGCAAAAAATACGTTTATCGATGAATTATTGGCTAAGTTTGGTTTGAAAAATTATTATCAAAATGAAAATCGATATCCACTTTGTGTCCCAGAAAAAGATAATTATCCAGATTATATTTTTTTAAGTTCAGAGCCTTTCCCATTTAAGGAAGAACACAAAATTAATATTCAAAAGTTGTATCCAAAATCCAAACTAATTTTTGTTGATGGAGAAGTTTTTTCTTGGTATGGATTTAGATTAAAATTTGCAGTTGATTATTTTGAAGAACTAAAAACAAGACTTTAAACAATTAAAAGAGGAGATTATTATCATAAATGTAATCTCCTTTTTAATTTATTTCTCTGCTAAAATTGCATCAAGTTCTTCAATCGACTTAATTTTTTTGCTTCGTTTTTTTAAGTGAAATAAAAAAGATTTGGAATCTTTGGCAACTTTAAATTCGTTCTCATTACTCACTGCGACATAGTTGTCAGGCAGGACCACTAAAAATTTATTTACCTCATTTGGATTATAAACTAATTTATCCCATTTTTTTGAAATTCTTGAAAGTAATTTATCTTTTCCACTGAAATGAAACACATTCACTTCTTTTTCCAAATCTTTTGAATTGATCTGAAATTCAGCATTTGTAAAAGCTAGTATACCATTTGCAACTTCTTTTTCAATTTTATCCCAGTTATAGGTGCCAAATGAAGCAATTTTATAATTACGCATTATATCTGCTTCAAATTGAATTTTTTCTTCCTCTAATTTTTTATTTTTTACTGTTTCATTTAAAAGATTGACTTTTGAAGCCATGTCTGAATTAGTTTGATTTTCCATTAGATATGGAGAAACTTTAAATTTCACTTTATTTGCGTCGTTGCTTAATTCAATTGTATAAATTCCTTTTGACTCATCAAATATTGCTAATGAAATTTCTCTCCAATTTTCTTTCAAAATCCATTTATTTTTGATTGGATTATCTTTTTCATCCAAACATATCCATTTCAAACCATCAAAAGGTTGCAGTTCTTCGTGCGTTGAATAATCCACATCTAATTGTACTAAATTATCCTCCTCAAATTTTTTCAATTTTTTTATTTTAATTTGATTTATTTTAGGCTCAGATTTTCCTTTAAAGGTCCATTTTCCAGATTCTTCATCAATTTTATAAAATGAAAAATCATTTCCTTCTTTATAGGATGCAAAATCAACATCGATATTTTTACCTTTTGCGATGAAAATGTCTTTTCCTCTTTGAGATGCGGAAATATCAAACATTCCAGCTGAAATGAAATCATTTTTTACGCCTGCAGAATCATAAGTCATTGGAATTCCACTAACTATGATTTCAGAAGCTTTGTTAATTGATTTAAAACTCAAATTCGCTTTTCCCTGGATTGTTTTTCCATTTATATCAACCAATGAATTTGCAGGAATAGAAATTGTCGTTCCTTCTTTTGTGCGAATTTCAGAATCCTTTGAGGCGTTAAAAGTAAAATTGTCAGCTTTTAAATCAATTCCTTCAAATGGCGGATTGATGGCTGTTTTTTTTAAGTTTTCAACTATTTTCTTATTGCTAGTTGAGCAAGAAAACAGCATAAAAGCTACTATCGATAGGTAAATAATCTGATTTTTTGATTTTAGATTTTTCATAATTTATGTATTTTAGTTGATTGAATTCTTAATTGTTAAATGTATGTAGGTATAATTTATCTTTATCTAAACTCAACCAATGAAATGCATTTGTATTTGCGTTATAGGTCAGACAAAAACCAGGGGAAAATAATTTTCCATCAATAAAAATTTCCATTGTTCGGTCATTACATTCGCCGTAATGTTCATTATTTTTGCTGAAAACAAATTTATTGTTTTCCCTCACTGGACCAAATTTTTTAGTTGAATTTTTAGGTGAAACAAAGGTTTTTTCATTGATTGTTTCAAAGGTAAATGGCTTTCCTTTAATATTGTACCACTCAATGTATAATTTCTTTTTTTGAATTTCTTCATAAGACAATTCTTTTCCATTAAGATAAAACACATCATATTTCCCAACTTTTTTACCCATAATTACTTCTTCGGGATAATTATCGTAATTCAGGTAAAAAACATTTTTATGTTGGGACTCTTTTCCATTGATAATTAATGTATTATCTGTTTTTCTTAAATAAATAAAATCATTTCCTGCCAAATAAAAATCACCTTCATTAAAGTCATTTTCTTTACCTACAAATACAAATTCATTCTTTTTATAAATATAAATATTGTCTTTAGTACCTTCCGTTTTATCAATAAAAAAAACGTTAAAGTAAAGTGACTTTTTACAATTTCGCTTGTACATGTATGATGTTTTGTAACTTCCAATGTATTTATTTTCAATAAAAATTGAATCTTCAAGCTCTTCTTTTGATGAAATTCTGTTGACATTAACTCTTAAAATATCACCGATTGAATTGCTGTAAATTTCTTTATCTTTATATTTTGCTGGATATTTTTTACCATCAATAAAATAATATTCTCCTCCTGAGCCATTAATTTCTGAACCCTTCAACATTATTTTTCCATTTTCAAAAATTGTTACATCAGGACTGGAATTAAAGCTTAAGTCCAAAACCTCCTTGTAAAAAACTTTCCATTCATTTTCTTCATTTTTAAAGGTATAATAAAATGGCATGTTTTTATCTGGTAGATAAGGCACTCTATAATCTTTATATGGGCCAGTGATTTTACCATTTTGATAAATAAACCATTCTGTTCCAATTAAATACCTGAAATTGATATTCTCATTTGAGAAATTTTGTAGATCAACTTTGTCGTAAGGACCATATGTTTTATTTTCTTTATTTACGTAGATATAAGTTTTTCCTTCATTTTCATAACGATAGTCTAAACTTTTTACATCTGAATAATTTGAAATTGAATTAACATAATCATAAGGTCCAATTTTCTTTCCAGATTTATAATTCAAATAGTATTTTTTTTGACCGTTAATTTCGATGTCGCTTATCCATGATTCATCACTTGAAAAATGATAATTCGGAAATTCGCCTAATTTTTTTCCGTTTTTATACGTTGTAGATCTTCTTGTTGAATTCTCAATTATAAATTCATATCCAACTGCGTTTTTATCTATCATGATTTTTGATTCTCCACGACCTAAATATTCACCTTCTTTCAAAGTATGAATCAATTCTTTGCTATGTTTGTTTCTAACAGTAATGATATTTTGAGAAAATATACAAGCGTTAAAACTTAAAATTAGGAGTGAAATTAAAATAAGTGCTTTCATATTTAGAATTTTAAGTGTTTATTTTTGAATTTAGTTTCTCATGTTTTTTTGATAATCTTTTGCCAACTCAGAATATATGTAATTTTCACTTTGATTTTTAATTCCATTTGGAAAAGCTCTAACTTTTGTCCATTCAATTATTTCTTTTGATGAATTTTGAAATCCATAATTATATGCTGCTGAACAAAATGAAATCTGATCAATTTCAATTTTTTCCTCCAAATATCTATTTTTCATGAATTTTACAAAACAACATAAATATTCAATTTGCCAGGCTTGGTTCATCAATCTATCTAGTCTTGCAGCACGGATTTCTTTGACATTTTTGGATTTATAAGTAAATTTTGATTTTTGTTTTTGAAATATAGTATCATTCAAAATTATTTCTTCTAGATTTTCGATAAAACTTGGTTTCATTTGAAAGTATCCTATTGAAAAATCTGCACCAGAAGTCGTTTTACAATCATTTTGAACATAAAAGTATTCTAAAATACTTGTTTCGAAAATATTTGAGATTGAAGAAAAACGAGAACATTCTGGATAAATTATGGGAATTATTTCATCAGAATTTAAGGCATATTTGTAGGCAGTTTTTTGAACATCTTCATTAATTTTCCGACAATAATTTTCAGCAAAATTAAAGTCTAAATTTGAAGCTTTTTTGCCACTTTTAAACGAAGAAAAGCATAAAAAAAATAGCGAATATAAAAGTAGATTTTTCATGAATTATTTTTTAAAATACTGAAAATATAAATTTTCGTTTTTTTAAAGATAATGCAAAAAATATGAATTCGTTACACTTTTAACTGAGAATACGTAATTTGTCGTAGGAAAAATAGCGATTTAGAAAATCCTACAATAAAAATCTAAAGTTTGTTTTAAAATTTTTCTTTCTAGGCATTTTTAAAGTGAAAAATTTGGATGCAGCCCTTTGGCTGTTGACATAATATTTCACAAAAATAACGACAAAAGAAATTTTTAAAACAAACTTTAAGAGAACCAAATGTCGCGAATCATATCATAACCTGCAGTTTGGTTGACACGTTGAATGATTACAGATTTTCCATTCAATAATTCGTCACGCATGACAGAAGAATCTAATTGTAAATGCAAAATTCCATTTTTAATGGTCAAATTTTTTGTGCGCATAAAAACTGCTCGACCCATCATTTCTTCCCATTTTGACAAAACATCAATTTCCTTCATTTTTCCATCAAGACGGTAAGCTTTCATGATTTTATCAATTGCATCACCTAAAGTTGTACTATTTTCTGTGCGTTTGAATTCATTCATAAATTTCTTCTTTTTGCGTTATTTCATCAATCGAAAACAGATTAAATTTTACATCAATTTCTTGAAATAAACTTTTAACACGGTCAATGTCTGTATCTGTAATCAAAACCTGACCGAAAATATTTTGTGAAACCAAAGCAGTTAATTTTTGTACTCTAAATGAATCTAATTTATCAAAAATGTCATCTAACATTAAAACTGGTTTTTTGTTAAGATTCTTTGCTAAACAGTCAAATTGAGCTAAGCGTAAAGCTATGATGAAAGATTTTTGTTGTCCTTGAGAACCGAATTTTTTAATTGCATTTTTTTTAATGGTAAAAATCAAATCATCTTTGTGAATTCCAGTTGTGGTGAATAAACTTTGGGCATCTCTTTTGCGACTTGAGGCTAATAAATCTGCAAATGAATATTCATTTAGTTGCGATTTATATTCAATTTCAACAAGTTCATTTTCTTCTCCAATATAATTGTAATAATAATTGAAGATTGGCAGAAAGTCTGTTATAAATTGAGTTCTTTTTGCATGAATTTCTTGACCAACAGGTATTAATTGTTCATCCCAAACATCTAGATTTTCTCGCTCAAAAAATCCATTATCGTAAAAATGTTTTAAAAGCGCATTTCTTTGAGCTAAAATTTTCGTGTAGCGAATTAATAAATCGAGGTAAGATCTATCGAATTGTGAAATAATTCCATCCATAAATTTACGTCGCACTTCACTTCCTTCTGCAATTAAATCTCTGTCGTAAGGCGAAATCATTACGGTTGGAAACAAGCCAATGTGATCTGCTAATCGGTCGTATTCAACTTTGTTTTTTTTGATGATTTTTTTGTGTCCAGCTTTTACGCCGCAATAAATTTCCGTTTCTTGAGAATTTTCTTCCCAATTTCCTTGAATCACGAAAAAATGTTCTCCAAAATTGATGTTTTGCTTGTCAACTGGATTCAAATATGATTTACACATACTCAAATAATGAACTGCGTCTAAAATATTTGTTTTTCCAGAACCATTTTTTCCAACAAAACAGTTCACACCTTCATCAAACTCAAATTCAGCTTGTTGATAGTTTTTGAAATTAATTAAAGAAAGGTTTTTAATGTACATTAATTTACTTTTTCAGCTTCTAAGTCTGTTTTTAAGGTGTCAAAAACACAGGAACCGTAATCAAAATTAAACCAATCGAGAAAAGTTTGCATCGTAATTTCCTCAGGCCAATTTTCTTCATCCGTCACAGCGTTAAATTCATTTTTCATAATTTTTTTGAAATTTTGCTCCAAAATGGATTCAAATTCCATAAAATCATCTTCAATGAGGTAAATATTTCCTTCACATTCATCTTCTTCCGTGAACGACATATCTTCATCAAATTGATTTGCCCAATTCCAAAAAGCTTGTTTAGGTTTTACAATTATAAATCCTCTGTTTAATATTTTCATTTTGTTAATTTTTTATTCTGAGTACATTAATATATCTGTTAAAATCGGACAATTATCTTCTACCTCTAAAGTTGGAGCATAAGATATTTTCACTTTTTCCTTATCCTCAGCAATTCTTATGCTTAAGTAAAACTGTTCAGTTTGATGTTTAAATTCTATTGCCATGTAAGCGTTTCCGTCAGCATCTTCATCAATTTCGCCATCTAATTCTTGATTTGCCTCAGCTTCTCCAACTAGTTCTAATTTGCATTTAGTTTTTACCAAAACCAACTTGTATTTTATGTAATTTTCTAGATCATATTTTACATATAATTTTTGAATCACATCACCATTTGGCGATTTATAAAGGTATAAATTATCATAATTTGAATCAAGATCATTTGTGTTAGAAATGCAGATTGATTTTTTAAGTGAATTAACTTCATTACATTGACTTACATTTTTCTTTTGATAAATGAAAAAAGGTGCAAGAAGCAGTAATAAAAGTGAATTCCACATAAAATAACTATTATAATTTCTTCAAAGTTACAAAAATGAAAGAGGAAATAAAAATTTTTCGATTTTTTATTTTTGAAAGAAAAAAATTGTAATTTTAGAAAAAAAAAAATCATTATGAAAAAGAAATTATTTATTGTTGCAGCAGTTTCATTTTTATTATTTAGTTGTGGAAATGCAGAGGAAAAAACTGCCGAGAAAGAAAAATCGACTCAAGAAAAATTGGATGAAGAAGCAGATAAAATGTTTGAAGAATCCATGGAAGAATTAGATCAAGACGTTGAAGAAATGGCTTCTGACAAAAAAGTGGATGAAAAAACTGAAACAGAAACGAAAACAACTTTAAAAGAAAAAATTGAAAAAGGTAAAAAAATTGTTGAAGAAAAAACGATTGAAATTAAAACAGAATTAAATAAATAATTTGTTGGATTTTACATTTTTATGAAAGGTTTAGATAATATTATCTAGACCTTTTTCAATTCTAACAAAGCTTCCTTTGTACCAATTTCTCTAGTAATATAATCAATGTCAAACTTTGGACTTCGCGCTGGTGAATATTCTCTACCATAAAAAATGATTTGCAAATGCAATTTATTCCAAAGTTCTTCAGGGAAAATTGCTTTTGCGTCAGCTTCTGTCTGCACAACATTTTTTCCTGAAGTAATTCCCCAGCGGATTAGCAAACGGTGAATGTGCGTGTCAACAGGAAATGCCGGAACACCAAAAGCTTGAGAAATTACAACTGAAGCGGTTTTGTGACCAACTCCTGGAAATTCTTCTAATAATTCCATTTTGTCAGGTACAATTCCATCATATTTGTCAATTAACATGTGTGAAAGATCAAAAATTGCTTTCGATTTTTTAGGTGAAAGTCCACATGGCTTGATTATTTCTCGAATTTCTTCAACTGTCAATTTCACCATATCATATGGATTATTTGCTCTCGCAAAAAGCGTTGGTGTAATTTGATTTACGCGAACATCTGTGCATTGTGCAGAAAGTAAAACTGCAATCATCAAAGAATATGTATCAAAATGATCCAGTGGAACTGGCGTTTCTGGATATAACTTTTCTAATTCTTCAATAATGTATTTTGCTTTTTGCTTTTTTGTCATTTTCGTTTAAAATAAATCAGTTCAATTCCTGACAAATATAATGAAATTGATTTGAACTATATGATAGGGATTTTTTTATTTTTTTTAAAAAATCAATTTATTCAATTTAGTTTTAAGTAATCAAATAAAATTTGTAACTTTGTTTAAACCTAAAAACAAATAGAAATAATGTCAGCAACTAAAACAAAAAGAGAGACTAAAAAAGAAATGACCAAAGAGGAGTTTTTTGAAAGTATAAAAGGAAAAAAACACAGTAAAACATGGCTTGCATTTATGGATGCAGCTAAAAATCCATACATCGAAATTGTAGATATGAAAGCAGTATTAAAGTAAAATCATGAACCGTTATTTACTTGATACAAATATTTTAGTCTATTTGTTAACTGGAGAAATTGATTTTATTTCATCAAAAGTTTCTTTAATTTTAGAAGATTATTCAACGAAACTTTTCACCAGTTCGATTTCAATTTTGGAATTGCAGCAACTTTTTAGAATTGGGAAAATAAAACCAAAACAAAAATCAATTAGTGATTTAGTTTTGGCTTTAGAAGAAGTCTTCAATATAAATATTCTTCCTTTTGGGAAATTTGAAATTACCGCATTAGCAAAACTCAATGTATTTCCAGACCACAACGACCCCTTCGATCATGCAATTATTTCACATGCAATTTCAAATAAATTAATTTTGATTTCTTCGGATAAAAAATTTGACAAATACACAAATCAACAACTCAAATTTGTTTACAATAAAAGATAGTTAAAGGTAGACAATTTTGAATTTTAAACTTATTTTCAATTGAAAAGTTAAATGTCAATTAAATTCATCAAATTATAATTAAATTTGTACTAAAAAAAACGATGAATTTTATTGATTTCCGAAGTGATACTGTAACAAAACCAAGTGAAGAAATGTTGAAAGCCATGTTTTTAGCAGAAGTTGGAGATGATGTTTTTAATGAAGATCCCACCATTAATTTATTACAAGAAAAAGTTGCTTTACTTTTCGGAATGGAAGCTTCACTTTTCTGTGCTTCAGGAACGCAAACAAATCAAATTGCCATTAATGTTCATGTTCAACCTGGCGGAGAAGTTATTTGCAACCAAGAAAGTCATGTTTATAAATACGAAGGAGGTGGAATTGCGAAAAATTCTGGTGCTTCAGTGCGTTTGATTGAAGGAAATAGAGGTAGGATTACAGCTGAAAAAATTTCTGAATGGTTGAATCCAGATGATATTCATTATCCTGTAACACAATTGATTAGTATTGAAGATACATCGAATAGAGGAGGAGGAGCAATTTATGATTTTGAGGAGATAAAACGCATTAAAAAATATTGTATTGAACATAATTTACCTTTGCATTTGGATGGAGCAAGATTATTTAATTCTTTAATTGAAACAGGAATCGATTACAAAGAATATGCTTCTCAATTTGATTCAATTTCTATCTGTTTGTCCAAAGGTCTTGGAACACCAGTTGGTTCGCTATTATTAGGAAAAGCTGATTTTATTAAAAAGGCAAGACGCGTAAGAAAAGTAATGGGAGGGGGAATGCGACAAGCTGGATTTCTTGCTGCTGCTGGAATTTACGCCTTAGATAACAATATTTCAAGGTTAAAAATTGATCATGAAAATGCAAAGAAATTGGAATCAACTTTACTTAATTTATCTTGGGTAAAAGAAATAATTCCTGTTGAAACAAACATTGTAGTACCAATTATTAAAGATCCTTCAAAAAGAGATTTAATAATTAATCATCTAGCTAAAAATGGAATTAAATGTATGGCTTTTGGTCCTGGAATGATTCGATTTGTGACACATTTAGATATTTCAGCAAATGATATTTCCAAAACAATTGAAGTCTTAAATAAAATTGAAATCTAATGAAGCATTTTTTTCAATTAATTATTGTTTCAATTGTGGTTTTTTCTTGTAATTCCAAGAAAGAGGAAATAGTTGATTTTGACGATTTAAGTGAAGGTTCCAAAAAGAATTATGATAAAGATACCTCTACAAAAGCTGAAACATCAATTTTTTTTTATGATTCTTTAAATCCATTTTCTCAAGAATTAATTGATTCACTAAAATTTGAAAAAAAATCAATTGCAAAATTGGATACACTTTTTTTTCCTGATAGATTTGGAGCCAAAAAAACAGAAAAATGGTATCTTAAAACAGAAAAAGATTCATTAGTTTATTTCCATTGGGAATTTAAAGACTCCATAAAAACATACAATACTTTCTATAATTGGTTGGATTGCTTCGGTAAAAATTGTCGTTCAATAAGAATTGGCGATAAAATTGCCTTTTCAAAAAGAGCAACTTTATTTTTAATTCAAGACAAACATTTGTTTTTCATAGAATCAAATCTTCCAATTGACTACGAAAAATATTTGACCTATTTTGATTCAAAAGATTGGCCAAAAGAATGGAAATTTATTGTTAATCAATTGCCAAGAAAAAAAGCTGAGTGGATTAAAAGAAGTGAAGAATTAAAAAGAAAGAGTTAAGAATTTACTGTTTGATTTGAAATTCAAAAATTAATTTTTCATTTTTAATTCTTCACTTTTCATTCTTAATTTTTAATGATTTTCTCAACTAATATTTCTTTACCGTTTTTTAATTCAAGAAAATAAATTCCATTTTTGAGAAATTCTAAATCAAGTTTTGAATTTCCAATTACTTCTCTTGTTAAAATTAAATTTCCAAGTAAATCTGTTATTTTTAATTCATAACTTACATTTT
>CAMBRH010000026.1 GCA_945870115.1 Chitinophaga pinensis
AAAGTCATTTTGAAAGGAACTTTTCGCACCATGGATGAAAAATGGCGAGCGGAAGCTTTGTTGGAAATAGAAAAACAAGCAAGAGCAATTGTTGAATCTCAAGGAGGAAAATTGGAACTTGAAATAAGTAAAGGTTATCCTTATTTGGAAAATAATCCAGCATTAACACAGAAAATTCGTTCCAAAGCAATTACACATTTTGGCGCTGAAAATGTGATAGATTTACCACTTCGTTTGACTTCGGAAGATTTTGCTTTTTATTCTCAAGAAATTCCAGTTTCGTTTTTCAGATTAGGAGTTCGTAACGAAGAAAAAGGAATAATTCACGGTGTGCACAACTCGAAATTTGACATTGATGAAGAAGCACTTAGAATAGGTGTTGAAATGATGAGCTTGATTGTATTTTAATTCTTGGTACAGCTTTTGACATAATTTTTATGATGAAAATTTTTTATATTTCTCTTTTATTAATGCTTATTTTTTCGTGTTCTAAAGACGTAGAAAACGAAGCAAAAATTGATGTTTTTGAAATCCGAAATGTGGGTTTATTATCAACTTCTGAATACACAATCGGAAAAGTTATTGAATTGAAAGACGATTCTGAATGGTACAAATTTGGAGACAGAAATATTTTAATCAGTTGTAAAGCAAAAATCAAAGCGGGAATAGATTTAGCAAAAATTGAGTCAAATGATATTGTCATCAAGCGAAATTCCTTGACAATCACCTTGCCTTATCCAACGATAATTTCTTTTGATATGGATCCAAATTTGATAAAAACTGAAATGGAAGACATCAATGGATTTAGAAAATCTTTTACTCAAGAAGAAAAAAACCAAATTTTGGCTTTGGGAGAAAAATCAATCAAAGAAAAAATCTTGGAAACATCGATTTTAAGTTCTGCCAAACAAAACGCGGAAATTTTTATTCAAAATTTTTACAAAGAATTAGGTTACAAAGAAATACATGTTGAATTTAAAAAATCGTTCACAGAGGAAATTAGCGCTCCTTAAGCAAGTTGCAATGTTGCTTATTTTGGTCGTTTCCGTTTTACTTCTGGTAAGATGGTGCAAAAGTGGTGAACCAAAGTCTCGTTTTGAAATTGAAAATAGTCCAATCAAAGTGGAAATGATTCGTAACATTGCACAATTGGCTACAATTTCATACAAAGATGAGGTTGTTGTTGATTCGCTTGAACATTATAAAAACCAGAGTGAACAAATTGCTGGTACATTTGAAAAACTGAGTGATTTAGATAATTTTAAACACGGTCTGAAAGCTTCAAATGTAAAACGAAGGCTAACTTTAATCGTTAAAGGAGAAATTCACATTGGTTTTAATTTGAAAAACAAAAAGTTTAAAATCATCGAAAAAGATTCAAGTGTGACTTTAATTTTACCCAATCCAATTATTTTGGATGTTTTGTCAACTCCATCTTCAACTCGTGTTTTTCAAGAAAATGGCATTTGGCAAGATTATGAAATTACGACTTTAAAAAATAAAGCAAGAAATAAAATGCGCTTGAATGCAGAAGAATTAGACCTAAAAAGTAAAGCCAAAGAAAACCTAATTCGTTTCTTGAAACCTTTGATTAAAAAGAATAAAAAATTGATTTTTGAGTTTGTGTGAATTTTTAAATTTATTTACTACTTTTAAGATGTTTTCCAAGCAATATAAAAAATTCTTTGTAGTTAATTTCAACAAATGGAATTCATTCAAGGGAATTTTTTTAAGAATTAGTCTTCTTCTTAAAATATTCAAAAATGGCAATTATGGGCAATAACATGCAATAATTATAGTATAAGTCTTCAAACGGAATGGTGTAAATTCTCAAGCCCATAATATGATTTTCATTATACCAAACAATTGGATTTTCAGTAATAGCTCCCGTTAAGATTCCATTTACAATCAAAAAAGGAATTAAAGCAACAAGGTATGTTAAAACGAAATTTGGAAACCAAGCTACACGTTTGATAAAATATATTCCGATTGTTAAAATCGCAGCAATGATGCAAGCAGAAGCTGTGTACCAATTTTCAAGGTAAATTATTCCTAAAATCAATCCAGAAAGTGTAAATGAAATTGCGAAGAAATGACTTAATTTTTGGCCTTTATAACTTGGAAAATATCCTTTTAAAACTTGATGAATAAAGACACAAGCATAGGGAACAACCAAAAAAAATAAACATTCTTCCAAAGGTAAATTATAAGCATAAATGCCACACAAATATTCATCTGTAAAACCCCAAATTTTGTTTTCGGTAAAATAGGCGTCCCAAATTAAAAATGGAAGGGCGACTAAAATTATTGCTGGAAGTAGCGCTTTAAAATTTTTGTAAAAAGCAATTTTCTTATCGAAACTTAATGCGAATGGACCTAAGATTGTTAAGAGAATTATTGTGAAATACACCTTTTAGGTAGTTATGAATTATGAGTTATGAATGTTTGAAAGTGTTCAGACTAATTTATGTAATTACAAAAATCGAGTCTATTGTCTTAGTTCTTTGCGTCTTAAGTCTATTTCGAGTATTTGCGTTTGAAAGCTATTTTTGATTCTTTGTAATATTTTAAAGGAACAATCAGCATTCCAAAACATTCTCCGTGTTCTTTTCCAGTGTGTTTGTGGTGAACTTTGTGCGCCTTTCTAATGGCGATAAAATAAGGATGATCGACATCACGTAACCATTTGAATCTGCGGTGAATATATACGTCGTGAATCAAAAAGTAGGTGAACCCGTACATGGCAATTCCATAACCAATCCAAACTGGAACGTAATTGTCGGCCATCATTCCCAACATAATACACAACCAAGAGGGAATGGCATAAATTAAGAAAAAAACATCATTTCGTTCAAAAAATTTGGTTGTAGGTACGTGATGATCTTCGTGAAAATGCCACATTAATCCATGCATCACAAATTTATGTGTTGCCCAAGCCATAAATTCCATTCCAAAAAAAGTTGCCAACATGACAAACGGTCCCCACCAATACATAATTTAATTTATAAAATTTAAAATCCCGAAAAACAATACGAAGATAAGGTATAAAACGTTTGAAACTTTGTTTTGTTCATTTAATTTAACCTTAAATATTTTTGAATTCAAATATAAATAGCTTATTGGAAGTGATAAAACAAACCAACAGATATAATTATAAATTGGAATCTCGCCATTTTTCCAATGCCAATAATCAGATTTTATCGCAATTGGTTCAAGCAGAAAATCTAAAAAAACCATCAATAAACTTGCAATGATCATTTTGAAAATAATATTTATTTTTAGTTTATGCAATAAATTCCCTGCGCAAACTGCTAAAATGGCCCAATTTAATCCTATTACGATTGGTACTTCGGCAATTTTCGCACCCAAATTTGAGCCATAATAATATTCTCCAAAAAGAATTCCTGTTTTGACACCAATTATTTCAAAGGTCATTCCTAAGGTAAAACTCAGTGCAAAAAACAACAAGAAAGGAATAAAATTTGATTTTCTAGAAAGAATAATTACGCCAAAAGAAATCCATAAATTCATGGAACTTAGACTCAAAATTTGATTTCTATAAGAAGGCAAATTCATTCCAATAATTCCAACTAAATGAAAAATCAGGAGAATTAAAATTAAAATTGTTTCTTTATTTTTGAAGTTCATTGAAAATTTACTTGTTATTTGCTTAACAAAATATAAAAGTAATTGTTTTTTTAAAATTAAACTTTAAAAAAAAAAGAGGTTCCAAAAATGAAACCTCTTAAAATTAATTATGATTATATTTTCTTACAAAAATTTAAAGCTTTTTCCAGGATAGATCGCTGCAGCACCTAATTCTTCCTCAATACGAAGTAATTGATTGTATTTCGCCATTCTATCAGATCTAGAAGCTGAACCAGTTTTGATTTGACCACAATTTAATGCAACTGCTAAATCTGCAATTGTATTGTCTTCTGTTTCTCCACTTCTGTGACTCATAACTGAAGTATAGCTGTTTCTTGTTGCCATTTGAACTGCGTCAATTGTTTCCGTTAAAGATCCAATTTGATTTACTTTTACTAAAATTGAATTGGCGATTCCTTCAGAAATTCCTCTTGAAAGTCTTTTTGTATTTGTTACAAATAAATCATCTCCAACAAGTTGAACTTTGTTTCCAATTTTTTCAGTTAGCATTTTCCAACCAGCCCAATCGTCTTCAGCTAAACCATCTTCGATTGAAATAATTGGATATTTTGAAGACCAATTAGCCCAATAATCAACCATTTGTGCAGATGTCATTTCGTCACCAGTAGATTCAAAAACATATTTTCCGTTTTTGTAAAACTCTGAAGAAGCAGCATCCAATGCAATATAAACATCTTCTCCAGCTCTATATCCAGCTTTTTCAATTGCTTGAATTACCAATTCAATTGCTTCGTCATTTGAACCTAAATTTGGAGCAAAACCTCCTTCGTCACCAACATTAGTTGATAATCCTTTTGAACTCAAAACTTTTTTCAAATGGTGAAAAATTTCTGTACCCATTCTTAAACCATGAGAAAAAGAATTTGCACCAATTGGCATTACCATAAATTCTTGAATATCAATTAAATTATCCGCATGAGAACCACCATTTAAAATATTCATCATTGGAATTGGCATTGTATTCGCTCCAACTCCACCAATATATTTGTACAAAGGCAAACGTGCTTCCTGAGCTCCAGCTCTAGCAATTGCTAAAGATGCTCCCAAAATTGCATTTGCTCCTAAACGAGATTTAATTTCTGTTCCGTCTAAATCAATCAATTTTCTGTCGATTGCAGATTGATCAAAAATTGACATTCCGATTAAATTATCAGAAATCTCTGTATTGACATTTTTTACAGCTTTTGTTACGCCTTTACCCATGTAAATATTTACATCGTTGTCACGTAATTCAACCGCCTCATGGATTCCAGTTGATGCTCCAGAAGGAACAGCAGCTCTTCCAATAAAACCATTCGATGTGTGTACATCTACTTCTACAGTTGGATTTCCTCTTGAATCCAAAATTTGTCTTCCGACGATTTTTGTTATTTTTGACATTGTTATAGACTTAAGACTACAAGACTCAAGACCTAAGACTTGATTCATGTAGAAACATATTTTTAATTCTTCACTTTTAATTCTTCACTATTGCTTCAACAAATTCATCAAACAAATACCTTGAATCATGCGGTCCCGCCGAAGCTTCTGGATGATATTGAACTGAAAAAACAGCCTTATTTTTAAGTGCTATTCCTGCAATTGTTTGGTCGTTTAAATGAATGTGAGTTACTTCAATATTATCGTTCAAAGTTACACTTTCTTTTGAAATTACAAAACCATGATTTTGAGTTGTGATTTCGCCCTTACCTGTTTTTAAATTTTTTATCGGATGATTTATTCCTCTGTGACCGTTAAACATCTTTTCAGTTTTTAAGCCTTGACTCAAACCTAAAATTTGATGTCCCAAGCAAATCCCAAAGACAGGTTTATTTTGATTTACGATATTTTTCACTAATTCGATGGAATCTGTCATTACACCAGGATCCCCAGGACCATTAGAAAGCATGTAACCAGCTGGTTCGAAAGTGTTTATTTCCTCCAAACTTGCTGACATTGGAAAAACCCTAACGTGACAGCCTCTTTCAACAAGGCAACGAATGATATTTTTCTTAACCCCAAAATCAAGTAAAGCAACTTTGTGTTTTCCACTTGGATTTTCATCATAAACAACCTTTGTTGCCACTTTTGATGATAATTCTTGTCCTTCCATAGATGGAACTTTTGCCAAAATTTCTTTTAACTCTTCAAAGTTATCATTTCCTGAAGAAATTAAAGCATTCATTGCGCCTTTGTTGCGAATGTGACGAACCAAAGCTCTTGTGTCTAAATCAGTTATCCCAACACATTCATTTTTCAACATTAATTCTTCTAAAGAAGATGATGCTGAAGAACGCGAATAAATTTCTGAAAACTTTTTGGTGATTAAACCAGCAATTTGGATTTTATCTGATTCTGACTCTGATTCATGAATACCATAGTTTCCAATATGTGGGGTATTCATAATTAAAATTTGACCAACATAAGAAGGATCCGTAAAAACCTCTTGATATCCTGTCATTCCTGTATTAAAGGCGATTTCGCCTGTTGATATTCCCTTTTTTCCAGTAGCTTTTCCGTGAAAAATTGTACCGTCTTGTAAAAGTAAAATTGCAGGATTTCTTTCTTCCATTAAGTTAAATTTTTGCAAAGTTATAAAAATCAATTCGATTAAAAAATCAATTTAGTAGAACTTGTTAACAAAATTGAGAAGTTTGTAGCTTTTAGAAGAGGAAAATTAATTTAATCCTGCAAAATTTCATATCTTTGCCAAAGCATTTTTCGCAAATATCACACATAAAACATGGCACAAAAACCAGCAATACCAAAAGGAACACGAGATTTTTTACCTCAAGAAGTTGCTCAAAGAACGTATATTTTTGAAACAATTAAAAAGTCATTTAAAGCTTATGGTTTTTCACCAATCGAAACTCCAGCTTTTGAATTGTCTTCTACTTTAATGGGAAAATATGGTGAAGAAGGTGACAGATTGATTTTTAAAATACTTAATTCTGGGGATAAATTAAAAAAAGCTGATTTAGAAGCCTTACAAAATAATAATTTGGCTAGATTTGCTAATTCATTGGCTGAAAAAGCTTTACGTTACGATTTAACAGTTCCTTTTGCTCGTTTTGTGGTACAACATCAAAATGAAATCGCTTTTCCTTTCAAGCGCTATCAAATTCAACCCGTTTGGAGAGCAGATCGACCACAACACGGACGCTATCAAGAATTTTTTCAATGTGATGCTGATGTTGTTGGAAGCGATTCCTTGATTTATGAACTCGATTTTGTCATGCTTTTTGATGATATTTTATCTAATTTAAAATTGCCATCATTTACTATAAAAATTAATAACCGCAAAATTTTATCTGGAATTGCGGAAATATGTGGTGAAGCAGAAAAAATAATCGACATCACCGTTGCAATTGATAAATTAGATAAAATTGGTGAAGATGGAGTTGTGAAAGAACTACTTGAAAAAGGTTTATCAAATTTCGCAATTGAAAAAATTAAACCGCTTTTTACTTTTATGGGTTCAAATTCTGAAAAAGTTTCTGCTATGAAAACCTTTTTGTCTGAAAGTGAAATTGGATTGAAAGGAATTGAAGAACTAGAATTTGTTTTAAATCAAGTCGAAATTTTAGGTTTGCAAAAAGCAGATTTAGAATTTGATGTTACGCTGGCAAGAGGTTTAAATTACTACACAGGTGCGATTTTCGAAGTGAAAGCAAATGGTGTAAAAATGGGAAGTATTTGTGGCGGTGGACGTTACGATGATTTAACTGCAGCATTCGGAATGAAAGGAATGTCTGGAGTTGGAGTTTCATTTGGTGCTGATAGAATTTATGATGTTTTAAAAGAATTGGAATTGTTTCCAAAAGAATTAAGCCAAGGATTGACACTATTATTTGCAAATTTTGGTGAACAAGAACAAAATGTGTGCATCAAGTATGTTAGAGAATTAAGAAATAACAACATCGATTGCGAAGTGTATCCAAGTGCTGCGAAAATGCAAAAGCAAATGACTTATGCTAATAATCGAAATGTAAAATACGTTGCTTTACTTGGAGAAAACGAATTAAAAAACGGAATGATTCAATTAAAAAACATGGAAACAGGAATCCAAGAAGAATTGAGTTTTGAATCCTTGTTAGAAAAACTTTTGAAAGAGTTATAAATTATGAGTGTGGAGTTATGAATTTGCTTCGCACACCACAAATATAAAGTTGACAAATTAAAATATAAACCTACATTAATCAAGTCTTATGTCTTGAGTCTTGTAGTCTTAAGTCTAAAATATGAAAACAATAACAAACGAATGGATTTCCCTAGAAGAAATCGACCAAATATTACATGAAAACATTAAGTTAAATTTAGCTGATGAGGTAAAAACTGCGATTGTAAAATGTAGGGATTTTTTAGATGAAAAAGTAACCAAAAGTGAAAAATTAATTTATGGTGTAAACACAGGATTTGGTTCTTTGTGCAATACAGCAATTTCAGCTGGAGATTTAGAACAATTACAGCGAAATTTAGTTCTTTCTCACGCTTGTGGAATGGGGGAGGAAGTTCCAAAGGAAATTGTTAAACGGATGTTACTTTTAAAAATACTGGGCTTAAGTCATGGAAATTCTGGTGTACAATTGGAAACAGTTGAGAGACTAATTTTCTTTTTCAATAACGATATTTTACCGATTGTTTATCAACAAGGAAGTTTAGGTGCTTCAGGAGATTTAGCTCCATTGGCACATTTATCTTTACCATTAATTGGGGAAGGAGAAGTTTATTTTGAAAATCAAAAAATGACTTCGGATAAAATTTTATATAAATTTGAATTGGAGCCAATTGTTTTGCGTTCAAAAGAAGGTTTGGCTTTGTTAAATGGAACACAATTTATGAGTTCTTATGCTTCGGATTGCCTTTCTAAAAGTAAAAAATTATGGAATCAATGGAATTTAATTGCAGCACTTTCACTGGAGGCTTTTGACGGAAGAAAAGAACCTTTTCAAGCAAATGTAAATGAAATTCGCAATCAAGTAGGACAAATTCAAACTGCTGAAATTTTTAGAACAATTTTAGAAGGAAGCGAAATCATTTCGAGAGAGAAAGCGCACGTACAAGATCCTTATTCTTTCAGATGTATTCCACAAGTTCATGGTGCAACAAAAGATACCTTAGATCATTGTGCTAAAATCGTTGAAAGAGAAATAAATGCAGTAACGGATAATCCAACTGTTTTTCCAGATGAAGACGATGTAGTTTCTGCAGGAAATTTCCACGGTCAGCCATTAGCTTTAATTAT
Organism: Chitinophaga pinensis; assembly: GCA_945870115.1. Classification (GTDB taxonomy): domain Bacteria; phylum Bacteroidota; class Bacteroidia; order Flavobacteriales_D; family Crocinitomicaceae; genus M2408. The sequence continues at coordinate 8,894 of CAMBRH010000026.1, forward strand.
GGATTTTTTAGCAATTGCAATGGCAGAAATGGGTTCAATTTCTGAAAGAAGAACCTATAAATTGATTTCTGGAACTCGAGGATTACCAGCATTTTTGGATAAAAATCCAGGTTTAAATTCAGGATTTATGATTCCACATTACACCTGTGCTTCAATTGTAAGTCAAAACAAACAATTGTGCACACCAGCATCAGTTGATACAATTGATTCCTCTAATGGACAAGAAGATCATGTAAGTATGGGCGCAAATGCTGCGACTAAATTATTTCGTGTCATCGAAAATTGTTTCTCAATCCAGGGAATTGAATTGTTAAATGCAGCGCAAGCTTTTGAATTTAGAAGACCATTAAAATCTTCTCAAGCAATTGAGGATTTGTATGTAAATTTCAGAAAATTTGTTCCATTTTTGGAAGAAGATTCTTACCAACACCCGCTTATGAAAAGCAGTGAAGCATTTGTAAAAAGAGTTTAAAAACAGTTATTTAGTATGGAAAATTCAATGGATGAACAAAAAAAGAGACCTGTATTTTTGACTGTTTTGGCAATTCTAAGCTTTATTTCAATTGGATTTGGGCTTTTGGGAAATGTAATGGGATTAATTGCTGGACCAATGAGTGCAACAGAGATGGAACAAGTTACTGCTTCAAGTATGAAAATGATTGAATCAATGGATCAAGGCGGTACAAATAACTTTTCGGACACGTTTGCAATGGCCTTCCGAATGGAATATTATAAAAATTTAAATTTTTATCCTGATAAATTAATTACAATTTTAGGCCTTGCTCTTGGACTTTTTGGCGTAATCAATATGATGAAAGGAAATAAAAATGGTTTTCACATGTACATTATTTACAACTTAATAAGTATTGCAACAATTTACGTCAGTGTTCCTCCAAGTGAAGTTCCTGGTTTTTTCATTGTTGTAAATGTTCTATTTTCTGGATTATTTGTAATGCTTTATAGTCGGAATTTACATTGGATGAAATAAGATTTTAAAAAACAAAAAAGGTGAATCCACAAATTTAATTGACGGAAATGATATAAATTGTGTCAATTAATTGATGGAAATAGTATAAATACAGTCAATTGATTGATGGAAATTGTATTATATTACCAATTACATGAAGGTAATTCAGTTTAAAAAATTGAAAATCAGTAAATTAAACTGGGTTTAGTTCATTTGTAACAACTCATCCACTGTTTTCTGAGAAACTGAATGATAGTAAGGTCTTGCTTTCTTGTAAACTTCTTTAGCAAAAGCCAAGTTTTCTTTCTTTTTAGCAAGTGTTTTATAGATTGGTAAAATGAACTTTCTTCGTCCAACTTTCATTAAGAATTTTTCCATTTCTGGACGTACATCTAAATAACCAGCTTCTATTGCAAGAACAAACCATTCCGTCATAATTTCTGCATTTCCTGAATTTTTGAAATTTAATTTTTCATCCAAAAGTTTCAATTGTTTCACATCAATATTTCTAGGAAGTTTTCTAATGAATGCTAGCCATTCCTGTGTAACGAATTTTTCACGAGTAATAATATCTTTCTTTTTCTTCTTTTTGAAAATGTTTTTTCCTGCTGAAACTTCATTCGCAAGGACTTCCACCTTTTCAAATCTTGGTGAAACTATTTTTACGCAATTTTTTGGAATTCCTTTTTCGTAAAGCCACTCTTTTGTGTTAAATTCAATCTCATTTGGTTTCAACAAATTTTGAGTCAAATACTTTTCAAAGACATCTGTCGTGATTGTTTTGAATTTATACGTGTCAAAATATTTTTTCATGAAAACATCAAATTTTTCACGTCCAACTTTTTCTTCCAAAGTTTTTAAGAAAAAAGCACCTTTAACATAAGCAATTGAAGTCATTCCATCATCAGGATCACGACCATTTAAGGCTAATTTCAAATACGTATCTTCTGGATGATCCCCACCACTGATTTCAATAATTTCATTTTCTAATTCTTGAAATTCAATCAAAGCCAGAATATCAGCAACTTCTTTTCCATAAATTGATTCCATGATCCGGTTTTCAAAATAAACCGTAAAACCTTCGTTCAACCAAAAGTCATCCCATGTTGCATTTGTAACCAAATTTCCAGACCAAGAATGTGCTAATTCATGAGCAATTACGCTGATCAAACTTCTATCTCCAGTAATTAATGTCGGATTAGCAAAAGTCAAGCGTGGATTTTCCATTCCGCCAAAAGGAAAAGAATAAGGCAAAACAATTACATCGTATTGTTCCCATTGATATTTTCCATATAATTTTTCTGCAGCGGTAATCATTTTGCGCAAATCAGCAAATTCCCAAGCAACGTCTTTTAGCATGGAAGGTTCTGTGTAGACACCACAATTTTTGCCCAATTTTTTAAAAGCTAAATCTCCGACCGCCAAAGCGATTAAGTAAACAGGAATTGCTTGTTTCATTTCAAAATGATATTCACCAGTTGCAGATTTTTCGGTTGGATTTGTAGCACTCATCAAAGCCATTAATTCTTTCGGTACTTTGACATCAGCAGAATAAGTAATTCTATTTGATGGACTATCTTGAGTAGGAATCCAAGTTCTTGTTAAAATTGCCTGACCTTGCGTATATAGATACGGGTGCTTTTTTCCAGCAGTTAATTGTGGATCTAACCAATCCAAGGCTCCAGATTTATTAGTTGTTTTATAATAAATATTTACAAAAGTTGTAGTTGAGTCAATTTCAACACTTAAAGGTGCTCCTAAAATATTGTCCTCAACGCCAATTACATAGCCTGTATTTTCTTCTTTACCAATTTTACCTAAAGTTACACGTTGAATTTCCAAACCTTTGATGTCAAAAATAGCAGTATCTGTTCCATGATTAATCATTTCGTGACGTGCAATTCCATAAATTGATTTATTATCAAAATCTACCTCCAAATCAAGGTGAATGTGTTTTGTTTGTATCTCATCCAGATTAGAATAACTGTGTGCATCTCTAATAGGTTGATTGATAATAACTTTGTTTGCAAGTTCTTCGTTTTCAGCAGCTTCCTGACTTCCGCATGAAGCTAGAAATAAAAGCAATAAACTTGAAAATATGTAAATATATTTGTTCATTTTAGTTTGATTCAGGGTGCAAAAGTACTATAAATTATGAAAGAAATTTATTTTTTCGATAAAACACTATTATTCAATGATTAACAAAATTACAGAAGCTCAAAAATGTTAAAATGTATTGGTTTTCTTGATGTATTTTGTCACCGAAAAATCAAATTTATTTTTCTCATCCATTTCATGTTTAAATAAAACTTCTGAATTCCATTCATTTTCCACTATATGAGGAAAAAAAGTATCAGCATCAAAATGGCCATTAACATGCGTCACAAACATTTCGTCTATGAGATTCGACTCCAATGATTCTAGGTAAATTTGACCTCCACCAATAATAAAAAGCGTTTTTTCAGTTTCATTCGTAAAATGTTTTAAACAATCTTGTAAAGAATGAAAAATCAAACAATTTTCAGCAATGAAATCTTTTTGCCTAGTAAGAACAACATTTATTCGATTTGGAAGCGGTCGAAATTTTTCAGGAATAGAATCATAATTTTTGCGGCCCATAACAACAATTTGATTTAAAGTTGTTTCCTTAAAGAACTTCATATCAGCGGGTAAATGCCACATTAAATCATTATTTTTGCCAATTCCACGGTCTAAATCCATGGCAACAATTAACTTTATATTCATCGATTTTTTGCTGTGTTTTTGAGCTTCAAAGGTACGATAATATTTGGCAAAAAAAGAGTAAATTCGTGATGGAACCAATTATTTTATCTTGACACTTACTTTTTTGTCACCTTTTAAGTCCAAACTTGCAGCAGAAAAACTGGGTGCACTAAAGGTCTCTCGTGCATTATTTGAAAAACCATATTTTTCTATTGGAACACCAAAAAAATTCTTATCAATGATTCCATTGTTATTTTCATCGTGGAAAACTGCAAACGCATAGCTGTCAGAATCAAGGTTGTCAAAAACAACTAATTTGTTTGAGGCAGTTTGAATTTTATTTTTAAAGGTGTCATTTTTAGAAGCAAACTCATTCTTTTTAGTGTACAAAGCAATCAAAATACTCCCCTTATTTGAGCTAAGTCCCTGTATTTCAATTGTTAATTTATGTTTTTGACTCAGTTTATTTTCTTTGGTTGGGGAATACAATAAACTTAAGAAAGAGAAAAAAATTAATTTCATGTGATTTTTTATTTTCGGAACAATTAATATCTAATTAAGTTCATTTTATTTAGTAAATTATTATTTTAAATGTTTTTTTTGTCATTTATGAGTGTATTCAAAAAATACTTGTAAAAATGTAACGATTTAGTGAAAAATAAGTATTTTTGATGAAAATTATAATAAATAATATTTTGAAATTAAAGCTTAATTATCTTTTTTTATTGCTTATCATCTTAAGTTCAGGTAGTAATGTATTTTCTCAGGATTCAGATAATGAGCCAGATATTATTTCAAGATTTCGTCCTGGAGTAATGTGGTTTTACACCGGTTTAAAACCTGCAACACCAGAAAGAGTTAGAAAATACGACCGATTAATTTTTGACATTGTTTACAACGATTGGCAAAGTAAGGATGTAAAACCATTTAAAGTTGCTCCAAGTTCAATAGGATTTAATACAAATTTAATGTTCGATATTCCATTATCCAAAGGGAATACTGTATCGCTTGGAGCAGGTTTTGCTTATGGTTTTTTTCATGTTAGAATGAATGATTTTTTTAATCGAAATAGTATTGACAACAGTACAAAAATTGTTTCAAACATCAAACAATATGGAATTGAAAAATCAGTTTTTAATATGAATACACTTTCAATTCCATTGGAATTAAGATTCAGAGGAAAAAACTGGAAACATGCAAAATTGCACATCGGAGGAAAATTCACCTATCAATTTCACGCTTCTACAATTCTTTCATCCAAATATGATGGAATTATTAGTCAACAAAAAACAGTTGGATTTTATGATTTGAATCCAATAAATGCGAGTGCTCACATTCGTTTTGGAATCAGAAATTGGAGCATTTTTGCTTCCTATGGTTTTATGCCAATTTTCAAAAGTGATTTGAGCACGAAATTGAATCCTTTGCAATTTGGGGTGAGCATTTCGGTTTTTTGAGGTTAATATTTAATAATAAATCTGATTTATTAAAATCAATTGAATTACCCATTTGTTTCCCGGCATATTAATTTTAGTGGTTTTTCGCATGGTTTTTAAACAAAAACACACGCCAAAAAAGAGTCATATTTGATGTTTTTACGACGGACTTCATCCGTCGTTACAAATATTTATCTCTGTTCTGACGTTGGTTCTTCAAAAGCTTAGCTTTTTCTCCTACGGCATCATTTCGAACAAATAAAAATAACTCGAAAAGTCAGAAACTCCCTTGTTTGGGAAGTATTTGGGTAATTCAGACAATCTAAAACAAAGCCTTCACATTCGTGGTAAACAATTTTACTGCGATTGCTAATAAAATAATTCCGAAAACTTTTTTCAAGATTTCAATTCCACCTTCACCTAAAACATTTTCAATTTTTTTGCTTAGTTTTAAAACAATATAAACAACCATAATATTTATTAAAATGGCGATAACGATGTTTATGTATTGAAATTCAGCACGCAAGGAAATTAAGGTTGTCATCGTTCCAGCGCCAGCTAAAATTGGAAAAGCCAAAGGCACAATGCTGACTGTTTTACTGGATCCGTGGTCGTTGAATAATTTTACTCCCAAAATCATTTCAAAAGCCAAGGCAAATAACAAAATGGAGCCAGCCACAGCGAAAGATTCGATATTTACACCAAAAAGCTGCAATATACTTTCACCAAAAACTAAAAATCCAATCATAATTCCCATTGCTACAAGACTTGCTTGACCAGAATTAATTCCTCCAGCTTGCTCTTTGATTTTTATAATCGTTGGTATTGAACCGATTACATCAATCACTGCAAACAAAATAATTGTTGCTTTTAAAATTTCATTAAAATCAAAACCTGCAAAAAAATCAAACATCTTAACTTTGTTTTATTATTCTTTACAAAGTTATTCTTTTGCTTTATATTTGAGCTTTAAATAATGATTTATGTTCAAATTTGTTTTTATTTCCATTTGCTGTTTTACTTTTAATTCCAGTTTTTCTCAGGTAGAGGAAGGACGAAGAATTACTAAAGAACTTTGCTCAGAAAAATATTTTGGTCGTGGTTACATTAAATCTGGTGATTCTTTGGCGGCAGAATTTTTAGCTTCTGAATTTGAAAAACGAGGATTAAAAAAAATCAAAAAATCATGGTTTCAGGAATTTAATTTTCCAGTGAATACTTTTCCAGCTAATATGGAAGTCAAATTTGACGATAAAATGCTTGTTGCAGGACAAGATTATATTGTTGATCCAAGTTCTGGTTCCTCAAATATGAATTGGAATTATAAAATATTGACAAATAGTGAACTATTTGACGAAAAAAGATTATTCGAAATTGTTGCAGAAATTCAATTAAAAAAAATCATAAACGGTTTAATTGTAGATACACGAGTGTTAAAGGGAGATTCTCTAAAAAAGGTAAAATCTATTCAATTTCAATTAGCACAAATTTGCGCAGTTATTTCTATAACAGATGAAAAATTTACTTTTTCGGTTTCAGATGAACAAGTTCCATTTTCTTTAATTTATGTTAAAGGAGAAAAATTCCTTGAAAATGGAATGATAATTCAAACAAACATCACAGCCGTTTTAGAGAAAAATCATCAAGCGAGAAATGTTTTGGCCTATTTACCAGGAAAAAACCGAACAAAAAAGACACTTTTAGTCACGGCTCATGACGATCATTTGGGTGGAATGGGAGATAAAACTTATTTCCCTGGTGGAAACGACAATGCAAGTGGAACTTCCATGTTGTTAGCTTTGGCTGATGAATTCAAGAAAAATCCGTTGAAATATAATGTTGTTTTTATTGCTTTTGCTGGTGAAGAAGCAGGATTATTAGGTTCAAAATATTTTGTGGAAAATCCACTTGTAAAATTAAAGAACATCAAATTTGTTCAGAATTTAGACATTATGGGAAGTGGTGAAGAGGGAATTACAGTTGTCAATGCCACTGTTTTCCCAGAGATTTTTGAGAAATTAAATTCAATTAACGATAGGGAGAATTTACTTTCTCAAATAAAAAAACGGGGGAAAGCTGCAAATTCAGATCATTATTGGTTTTCGGAAAAAGGAATTCCAGCATTTTTTATCTACACGATGGGACCAAATAAAAATTACCACGATGTTTTTGACACGTATGAAGATTTATCATTCAATGAATACAATGATTTGGTAAAATTAATTGGTGGATTTTTAAGAACGTTTTAAAACAAAAAAATCCAATCTATCAAAAAACCTGTCAATCCTATGTTTTCTATGTGCCTATGTGGTTAAAAGCGCATCAAACCTTCTTAACTGTCCTTTTTATCAGTTTCTCGATGTTGAAAAAACAAACCAAACCTACCAAGCACTCCAAGCTCTAAGTTTTCTCAGTTTCTCAGTGGTAAAAAACCTTAACAGTAATTTCAATCAAACAGCAACAACACCTTTAATATGTGGATGCGGATCATAATTTTCTAATTCAAAATCCTCATACTTAAACCCAAAAATATCTTTCACATCAGGATTTATTTTCATCGTTGGAAGCTTTTTAGGTTCTCTAGTCAGTTGTAATTCAACTTGTTCCAGATGATTGTTGTAAATATGTGTATCACCAAAAGTATGAATAAATTCACCGTATTGTAAATCACAAACTTGCGCAATCATCATTGTAAGTAATGCATAAGAGGCAATATTGAAAGGTACGCCTAAAAAAGTATCTGCACTGCGTTGATACAATTGACAACTTAATTTTCCGTCAGCAACATAAAATTGAAACATGGTGTGACATGGAGGTAAAGCCATATTGTCAACATCTGCTACATTCCAAGCGGAAACAAGCAAACGGCGTGAATTGGGATTTTTTTTAATTTGCTCTATTAAATTTGAAATTTGATCGATTGTTCCACCATCTTTTGCTGGCCATGAACGCCACTGATGACCGTAAACAGGACCTAAATCACCATTTTCATTAGCCCATTCATCCCAAATTTTCACATTGTTGTCTTTTAAGAATTTAATATTCGTATTTCCTTGCAGAAACCACAATAATTCAATAATTATAGATCTTAAATGCAATTTTTTAGTTGTTAAAGCAGGAAATCCTTCATTTAAATCAAAACGCATTTGATAGCCAAAAACAGAAATAGTTCCTGTTCCAGTTCTATCTCCCTTTTGTGTTCCGTTTTCTAAAATATGATTTAATAAATCGTGATATTGTTTCATGCTGATTTTTCTGAATAAAAATATAAAGTGTAAAATTAATAATTTTGAATGAAAAAATAAAATTCAAGTGATTTAAAAAAAGTTATTAGTTTTGATTTTTCTTAAAGATACCTTATTTATAAATGTTACATCACAAAATAATTAATTCCCATATTAAAAAAAGAACTGTGGTTTTTTTACACGGATTTTTAGAATCTTCAACGATGTGGGAAATTTTAGATTTAAGACAATTTGATTTTTGTTCCATATTAATTGATTTACCAGGACATGGAAAATCAAATTTAGAAATTGAAATCCCCTCTCTTATAGAAATTGCAAAAACCGTAAAATCTGCACTATTACAATTAGGCATAATCGATTATGATATAATTGGACATTCATTGGGTGGATATGTTGCAATTGAATTACATAAATTGAATAATAGTAAAGGAAAGATATGTTTGATGCATTCGAATTTTTGGGAAGATGATGAAAATAAGAAACAAGATCGGAATCGGGTAATTGAAATTGTTAAAACTCAAAAAGATTTTTTTATCAAAGAAGCGATTCCAAATTTATTTCTAGAAAAATTCAGAAAAACACAATTTGTTGATAATTTAATACAAGAAGCTTTGAAAATTAATAGCGAAGCAATCATTTTTCATACAAAAGCTATGAGAGACAGGAAATCAAATATCGATTACATTATACAAAATAGAGAAAAAGTATTAATTATTCAAGGAAAAGAAGATAAAATTGTTTTAGCTAAAAAAATGGCTATTTATAATGAAAGTCTTAATATTCAATTGATTGAATCAGCAGGTCACATGGGGCATTTTGAGCAAACTCACAAAATTGAAAAAACTTTAAAAATATTTTAACTTTTCACCAACCTTTTACTTTTTTAAACGTTTTTTTTCATACAAACCTTGTATGTGTTAATTTTTTATTAATTTTACGCTACAAAAAAATAAATTTAATTATGAAAAAAGTTTACTTA
>CAMBRH010000027.1 GCA_945870115.1 Chitinophaga pinensis
CTCTGTCTAATTTAAAATCAATTCCTTGTTTTTCCTGCTTTTTGATTTGTTCTTTTAAAACTTTAGCAAAACGAACATTTCCTGAATGGCCAGGTCTTGCACCTAAAATGTGTGCTTTGATTGGTTTTCCAATAAGTGCTAAATCTCCAACTATATCTAGTAATTTATGTCTTGCAGGCTCGTTTTCGTATTGAAGTTTGATTGAATTTAGAACTCCTAAACCATCCACTTGGATTTTTAATTCTTCTTTTCCTAATAATTTTGCCAAACGAGAAAGTTCCTCTTGACTCACATCCATTCTATCAACTAAAACAATTGCATTGTCTAAATCTCCACCTTTAATTAAGTTATTTGTTGCCAAATATTCTAATTCACGAAGAAAAACAAAGGTTCTGCATTTAGAGATTTCATCTTTAAATTCATCGATGTTATAAATGTGTGCATGTTGTGTTCCAAGAACTGGCGAATTATAATCAACCATAACGGTGATTCTATAATTTTTATCTGGAATAGCTAAGAATTCGATTCCTTTGTCTAAATCTTCCCAAGGAATATTTTCTGTCAATTCAAAATAATCTCGATCAGCTTTTTGATCTTCATAACCAACTTTTTCAAAAGCTTGAACATAAGGCCAAGAACTTCCGTCCATGATTGGAATTTCTGGTGCATCAATTTTAATCAAAGCATTGTCAATTTGCATTCCGTAAAGTGCGGCTAAAACATGTTCTGTTGTATAAACTCTTGCTCCGTTTTGCTCTAAAGTTGTTCCACGATCGGTAGAAATAACTAAGTCACAATCTGCTTTTATGATTGGTTGTCCCTCTAAATCAACACGTTGGAACTTGTATCCATGATTGTCTGGTGCTGGACAAATTTCAATATTAACTTTTTCTCCTGTGTGTAAACCTACACCTGTTAGTTTTACTGCTTCTTTTAGTGTGCGTTGCTTTTCAGCCATTTTGTTCTTAGATTGAAGACTTAAGACATAAGACGAAAGAAAGTTTTTGAAACAATCTTTTTCTTTTCTTAATCTATATTTTTAAATTAATCTTGATGATTTTTAACTAACTCTTTTAATTTTTGATCAAATTCTTGAATTTTATTCAAAATGAATGGAAGTTTCCTGAATCCAACATACGATTTTTTGAAATCGTCTAACGGAATTGCAGGTGAACCCATTAATGTATCAGCTCTTTTTATTGTATTTGGAATACCTGATTGTGCCACAATTTTTGTTTCATCTGCAATGTGAAGATGTCCAGCAATTCCTGCTTGACCTCCAATCATAACTCTTTCACCAATTTTTGCAGATCCAGCAATTCCAACTTGTGCAGCCATTGCAGTATTTTTTCCAATTTCAACGTTATGCGCAATTTGACATAAATTGTCAATTTTTACTCCACGACGAATAATTGTTGAACCTAAGGTAGCTCTGTCAATTGTCGAATTTGATCCAACTTCTACAAAATCTTCCAGGATTACGTTTCCAATTTGTGGGATTTTTTGATATTCCCCATTTGCATCTGGAGCAAAACCAAAACCATCAGCTCCGATAATTACACCTGAGTGAATGATGCAATTTTTACCAATTTTGCAATCTGCATAAATATTTGCTCCAGGGTAAACGATTGAATTGTCGCCAATTGTAACATTATCACCGATGTAAACATTTGGATAGATTTTAACATTTTCTCCTAAAATTGCTCCGTCTGAAATATAAGCAAAGGCACCTAAGTATAAACCTTCTCCTGTTTTTGCTGAATCAGCAACAAAAGATGGTTGCTCAATTTTGGCTGGTTTCAAACGCATCTGATTGTAAAAATCTAGCAATTTTGCAAAACACGCATAAGCATCATCAACTTGAACTAATGTTAAGGTTTTCGGTAATTCTTTTAAAGGGACGAATGTTTTATTTACGATGCAAATTGATGCTCCAGTTGAATAAATATATTCTTCGTATTTTGGATTTGAAAGAAAGGATAAAGTTCCTTCAGTTCCTTCTTCAATTTTTGATAATGCTGTTACTTTTACTTCGGGATTCCCCAAAATTTCTCCATTAAGTATCCCAGCAATTTGTTCTGCAGAAAATTCCATTGTTCAAAATTAAAAAAAAAATCGATAAATAAAAAGAAAAGCGCTTTATTTGAAAAAATAAGCAACTATTTCTCTAAAGTAGTTTCTATTTTTTCAAACGATTTTATAGTAATTTTATTTTTATACCAAAAAGTTTTAGATGTAATTAAATTTCCTTTTGGGTCAAAATAACTTAGAAAAACGATTGGTTTTGGTTTCTTAAAATACAATGTTTTTGCAAAATCAACACGTCCAAATTTCTTTAATGATTTTAGAATTAATTGTTGATTTATAAATCCTACTTCTTCTTGTTGTTTTGCTAAAATTGGCAAAGTATCAACATATATCAAATCTTTATCATTTGGAAAATGAATTAAAGTTCCCATTCCGGAGGCAGAATTTGTGATTTTTGTGACTGCTTTATTTGCAAATTTAACTTCTGAAATGTAATTATCTTCTGGCAAAGTGAAGTAAATTTTAACTTTATCATTTGAAAGATAGTAAATTTTTGTTTTACCTTCTTTTAAACTTTTTTCATAATCAATTTCGCCAGTATTTAAAAGCTCAATTACTTGTTCATTGGTAATTCCTTTTGATTTTAGAATTGATTTTTCAACATCAGAAACAACAATTACACGTTCTAAAATTGAGTTTTTAACACGGTTTTCTGGCAACCAACTACAACCTCTATTTTGAAAAAAAATAAATATAAAAGCCAAGCCAATTCCAAAACCTACTCCGTAATATTTTAATCTATTGATGAATTTATCCATTTTTAAAAAATAATTTCTGCAAAGATAAGAAAACTATGCTTGGAATAGAATAAAGTCAGCAGTGAATTAGATGAAAATTGATTTTGAATCAAAATTTAATTCCGATAATCTGAAGATCTTTAATCTAAATAAACTCCCAAGCACTTCGATAACCGTTTATCGATTCAATGTAATCAAATAGTTTTTCGTAAAATTTATCATGTGCTAAAGTTGAACTATCTCCAACAAGAATTAATTTTTCCTTTGCTCTTGTAATTGCAACATTCATTCTTCGGTAATCATTCAAAAATCCAATTAAAGATTCTGAATTTGAACGGACCAATGAAATTAAAATTGTATCATTTTCTTGCCCTTGAAAACTGTCAATTGTTTTGATTTTAAGTGTTTTGGGAAAAGTTTTTTTTGCTAATTCAATTTGTGCTGAATAAGGTGAAATAAATGTTGTTGTTGATAAATCAATTTCCTGCGCTTCAATTAATTTAGTTAAAATATCAATTTCTCCTCGATTTATTAAACTAAATCCATCTTCGCCAGTTTCTTCATCAAATCCAGTTCCAGCGGTGTCGTAAAATAAAAAATGTTCTCCTATATTTTCTTTGTGACTTGGCGATTTTAAATTTCCCTCATAGAAATAGGAACTAGAAAATGCTGCGATTGATTCCCTCATTCGATATTGTGTGTTTAAGAAATAAAAATCTTCACAATTTTGAATTGCTTGTTCTAAAATTGATTTACTTAAACCCAAAGTAGATGCCTCTTTGGATAATACGGTTGGAGGTAATTGAAAGTGATCTCCTGCTAAAATCCATTTTTTAGCTAAAGGAAAAATTAGCCACGCCAAAGGCTCAAGTGTTTGTCCGGCCTCATCAATTATTAAAGTATCGAAAATAAAATCATTTTTAATGTTGTCATTCAGTCCAATTGGAGTTCCCAAAATTACGTCTGCTTGCTCAAATAGTGTGGAGAAAAAATATTCCCGGATTTTTTTTATCTCAGTACGAATTTTTTTGACTTCTTTTAATAATAAATTTCGCTGATTGCTTTCTTCTCGTCCAAAATTTCGTTTGTATTGATTTGCCATTCTTCGAAATTCTTCTGCTCTAATTTTAAGCTTTTTAATCTCTTTACTTTCCTTGGATTCAGCCATTTTCCCTTCGGGAGTATTCGCTAAAATTTCAGCATCAACTTTTGTTGTGTTTCCAACTCTAAGGATTTTTATGTTGTAATTCAATAAACCTTTAGCAATATTATCAACGGCAGTATTACTTGGCGCAGCAACAAGAATTTTTTCTCCTTTTTGAATTAATTGAAAAATTCCTTCAATTAGAGTTGTTGTCTTACCTGTCCCTGGTGGACCATGAATGACCTTTAAATAGTCATTGTTTACAATTCCTTGAACAGCTTCTTTTTGGCTTTCATTTAAGTTTAAATTCAAGAAATTTAATTCTGAATGGATTATTTCTTTGGGTGAAAATTTTTCATTTCCATGAATTTTTTGGAATAATTCAGTTAAATTTGGAATCGTTTGACAGTTTTTCAATCCGAGTTTCGTTCCATCAAATGAATGTTGATCTGGCGTTAATTTTATTCCAACACCTTTTTCTTCTATCCAATCAGGGAAATCAGAAGTAAACAAACGGAACTCTCCTTTTTGTCCATCAATATTTAATAGCACACCTTTTATGGCTTGCTCTCCTTCTAAAAAACATTCGATTGCGCAATTGTCCTTGAAACTTGAAACATCAGAAATATAGGGCATTCTGAAACTAATTTCTGGATAATCAGCAAAACCAAAAGATTTTCGAGTTACAGAAATTGGATGTAATGCAACTCCCATGGATTTTAATTGCTTTAAGCTAGCATTATTTTCTAAAGAAAAACGTTTTTCTTGTTCCTTTAATTCAAAATCGATTGCTTGAGATAAAATGTTTTGGTAAGGATGGATTTCCATGGGAAAAGTACGATGCTAAAAAATATAATTGTTAAACTAAAAAATTATTCGTGGATAATTAATTCATTTTGATTAAATTCAATATAAAAATGTTGTTCAAATAAGAGATCAATTTTTTCAAAATAAATTTTAAACAATTCTTTTAACTCTATGTTTTTAGTATTTCCAGTTGTAATTAATAATATTTTTTCAGGAATTTTTTTAATTAAATATGAGTCTAAAAAATCTGAATCTTTAGAAATTACAATTCTATTTTGACTTTTTGATAATTCTCTTATTTCTTTATCTGTTGTAAATTCTTTATTAGGAAAATCGTTCGTGTGAATAATATCATAACCGATTTGATTTAAGTAAATTGCAATTTTATAACTTATTTGTGCGTCAATAATGTACTTCATGCACTGATTTTATGTATTGCTTTAATCTTTATAATTCTAGCTGCATATAATAAACAAGCAGTAATATCCTCATTTTCTAAAGCAGGATAATCATCAAGTATTTCAGAATTAGTCATACCAGAAGATAATAAATCTATAATTAATTCAACTGGATACCTCATATTCCTAACACATGGTTTTCCGTGACAGATTTCTGAGTTTATTGTTATTCTTTCTAAAATTTCCATTTTAACTTAAAATTAAGGCATTTTTTTATTTCAAAGATATGAAATTAATTTTAATTAATCTTAATTTATTTCCTCACGCAATAAATCAACTCATCAACAAAAATTCCGTTTTTGATCAAGCCATTTTCAATTTTTGCTTCAAGCATAAAACCACATTTTTCAAGCACTTTTTGGGAAGTAAAATTTGTTCCAAATGGTCGAGCAAAAATGCGATTTATATCAAAGTTTGAAAAACCATATTTCACAATTTCATGAATTGCTTTTGGAATAATTCCATTTCCCCAATATGTTTCAGAAAGCCAGTAACCCAATTCGGCGTTCATGCGTTGAATATCAATTTGAGGATGAAGTCCAATGCCACCAATTGCTTCGTGGTTTACTTCTATTGCAAAAAAGCGAGTTGGGATATCTTTTGTCGCCATTTCAATAAATTTATCTGCATTGTCTAAACTATAGGGAAAAGGAAACAAATCAGTCATGTTTTTTGAAATATTCCAATTATTTGCATGAAGTGCTAAGGAAACACGATCAGTAGTTTTCCAAGGACGAAGTTTAAAATCCATGATTATAAATAAAACAAATTTACTAATTATTTCTAAATTCAAATTCAACAAAAAAGCGACCTAAAATTATTAAGTCGCTTTTTAATTTTAAAATTGCTTTAAGTTTTTATTTCAATAAAAGAATCAAGTAATAAATTCCAGCTGCTAAAGCAGCACTAACAGGAATTGTTAGAATCCATGCCCAAAGTAAATTGATTGTAACACCCCAACGAACAGCACTTAAACGTTTTGTTGCACCAACACCGATAATCGAACCGGTAATTGTATGGGTTGTTGAAACTGGAATTCCTAAATTAGATACAGTAAATAATGTTAAAGCTCCTGCAGTTTCAGCACAAACACCTTCTAGAGGCGTAACTTTCGTGATTTTAGTTCCCATTGTCTTCACAATTTTCCAACCGCCCATTAAAGTTCCAAGACCAATCATTAAGTAACAAGCAAATGCGATCCAACCCGGCATTGTGTCAGAATTCACTTTTGTTTTGATTTTATATCCTTTTAGTAATTCTCCATCTTTTATATAAGCAGAAAATAAACTTGCCTCAGTATATTTTGTATTTAAAACCTTATCTGCAAAAATTAATTCATTTGTTTCAGCGTCATATAAGTCATGACCTTTTGTGTAAACCTCAATTTTATCATCTGATTTATGCTTATTTGTTTGAAAAGAATAATGAGGTTTAAATTTTTCTTTCTTACCTTCAGCATTTGAATACTCGATTTGCATTACTTCAGAAACTTGCAATTCCTTAGGTACATTTTCTGTTACTTTTCCTTCTCTTTGCAAGTTCGCAAAAACCATTAATGCAGCACAAATAATACCCATTACTTTTTGAGAATCGGCTCCACCATGCCCTAATGAAAATGCAGCAGAAGAAAGCAATTGTAATCGTTTATACATATTCGATTCTTTCATTGCGGTTTGTCTTTTTCCATGGACAATTTGATACCAAGTATAAACAAGAATAAACAATACTAACATTCCAGAAACAATATAAAGCATAGCAATATTTACATCCATATATTCAACCATATAATTCATAAGGTAGATTGTCAAAGTAGAAAGCAAAATTATCCAGATCATTTTGACGATAAAATTTCTTTGAATTGTTACGAGAGCAATAACAAATGCTATAAATCCACCAATAAACGGAGCTAAGAAAATAAATAAAATAACCTTAATAATTTCAGCTCCAGCTATCACATCAAAACCTCCGTGAGCAACTGCTGCACCAGCAAAACCTCCGATTAATGTATGAGATGATGAAGATGGAAGACCTAATCTCCAAGTTAATAAATTCCAGAATGTTGCAGCTAGTAAACCAGCTAAAATCACCCACAAATCAATGGCTGAGTTATCTACAGTTTTTGCAACTGTATTACCAACGCTCATATCAAAAACCCAAAATGCTAATATATTGAAAGCTGCAGCCCAAATAACTGCTTGAAGTGGTGTTAAAACTTTAGTTGAAACGACTGTTGCAATTGAATTTGCTGCATCGTGAAATCCATTTACAAGATCAAAAAGTAAAGCAATTACTATTATTACGATTAATAAAGTTAACATCTTTTTAAAAGAATTGATTAATATTTTTATTTAAAAAATTGAAAGTATTTTTAAAAAATAGATTTTTTTGGGCGAGCAAGATTTTAAAAAGTGGGTCAGCAAGGGCTGATGGTATTTTAAAATTATTGTCCAACGAATAAAGAGCAATTTTTTACTTTCGAAATAATTTAAGCGTATTTAACAACAATAGACTCAATAACATTCCCAGCATCCTCACATTTGTCTGTTGCCTCTTCTAATGTTTGATATAATTCACGCATTTTGATTAACTCTTTTGCGTCGATATCAGAGTCAAATAATTTTTCGATGCTTAAATCAAAAATATCATCAGCTTGGTTTTCAAAACTGTTAATTTTGATAACACATTCAACTATCTTCTGCGTATTTTTCAAGTTTCTTAATTCTTTTACAGCAGAATTTACTGCCAAAACAGCGTTGTTAATTGTGTCAGCCATTTTTTGTATGCCACTATCATTCGGGTCTATTTTGTAGAAGTTAATTTTCTTTCCTGCGGCATAAATGTAATCACAAATATCATCTAGAGAAGTTGCTAAAGAGTGAATATCTTCTCTGTCAAAAGGTGTAATGAAGTTTTTACCTAATTCAATAAAAATTTGGTGCGTTAAATCATCATTTTGATGCTCTAAATCTTCCATTTCCTTTATTATTACTGCTCTTTTGTTGAAGTCAGATTCATTAACAACTAAAACTAATTTCCCGGAAATTGATTCTAAATTTTGACTTGCTTGTTCGAATAAGGAATAAAATATTCTGTCTTTAGGTAAAAAGAACTTTAAAATATTTGTCATTTAATTTTGATTTAAAAGAGTTTGATTAATATGCAAATGTAAGCTTTTAAGTAAAATTGAAATTATAAAATTGAAAACTTAACATTTTGATAACCTTAGAATTTAAAGTGTCTTATTTCAGTAGGCATTAAAAAATCAAAGTCAAAATTAATTGAGCAAAATGGAAGTAAAAACTAATTTTTAGCTTTTTTTTAAAAAAAATAGTTACTGTTCAAGTTTATAACCAACCCCCTTTATGGTTTTGATAAAATTATCTCCGATTTTTTCACGTAATTTACGAATATGTACATCAATAGTGCGATCGCCAACAACAATTTCTGTTCCCCAAACTTTTTCTAAAATTACATTTCGTTCAAAAACGGAGTTCGGTTTTGAAGCTAATAGTGCCAACAATTCAAATTCTTTTCTTGGAAGTTGAATGTCGATTCCATTTTTTGTAATCAAATATTTTTCTCTATTGATAAAAATTTGATTTGACTCAATATCAGAATTAACTGGAATAGGAATTTTTCTTCTTAAAAGAGCATTTATGCGACTAACCAAAACTTTTGGTTTTACTGGTTTTGAAATGTAATCATCTGCTCCTGCATCTAATCCCGCTATTTGAGAATAATCTTCGCCACGAGCAGTTAAAAAACAAATTAAAGTTGATTCCAATCCTTTTAATGATCTGATGCTTTCACATACTTCGATTCCATCCATTTGTGGCATCATCACATCTAATAAAATTAAATCTGGTTTGAAAGTTTTAGCTATTTCAATACCAATCAGACCATTATTTGCGGTTTCGACTTCAAATTCCTCCTTTATTAAATTATACTTAATAATTTCTAAAATATCTTCTTCGTCGTCGATTATTAAAATTTTACTCATCGAATTTTGTTTTGACGAAAGTAAGTAAAATTTCTTTACTAAAGTCACTTTTTATTGAGATAAAGTGTAAAAATGACCAAAACTATTTTAAATAAAAAAGGGTTTTATATTCAAAAAAAATACCTTGGTAGATTAAAATTACCATTATAGCTAATAGTTAAAAATAATTGCTTGCCGATTCAAATAAAGTCTGTAACTTTGTCGCAGTAGTAGTAGGTTAGGTTGATTAGTGTAATGAGGGTTTAGAACGCAAGTTTTAAATCCTCATTCATTTTTAGGGCAATTCCATTTGCTATATTATTGTTATTTTTTCATTCTATTAAAGTAAAAATAACTAACTTTCCCCAAAAAATATCTTGATTTATGAAGGCAAAAATATTACTTGCAGAAGATGATACAAACTTAGGTTTTGTAATTTCAGATCAGTTAAAAAGCGAAGGATTTGCTGTTACTTTGGCACTTGATGGTGCAGAAGCTTTTCAAAAGTTTAATCAAGACAAGTTTCATATTTGTATTTTTGATGTGATGATGCCTAAAAAAGATGGCTTTTCATTGGCAAAAGACATTCGGAATTTAGATCCTTCCATTCCAATTTTATTTTTAACAGCCAAATCAATGACCGAAGATAAGATTGAAGGTTTTGAAGTTGGAGGAGATGATTATTTGACAAAGCCTTTTGATTTTCAAGAATTATTGATGAGAATTAAAGCTTTGCTGAAAAGAGTAAATATTTCAATTGATGAAGCGGAAGAAAAGAAAATTTCTTTAGGGTCTTATCTTTTTGATTCTGAAAATTATAAATTAACACATGTAAATTTTGAGAAATCATTGACCAAAAAAGAAGCACAGATATTAGCAATTTTGTGTAAATTTAAAAATCAAGTTGTTTCACGAGAAATTGTTATGAATGCCGTTTGGGGACAAGAAGATTATTTTATTGGCAGAAGTTTAGATGTTTTTATCACCAAATTGAGAAAATATTTTTCTGAAGATGAAAAAATTCAAATTTCAAACATTCATGGAATTGGTTTTAAACTTGAAATTGCTGATTGATTTTTTAAAGAATGGGTTACATTTTACACTTAGAAACTGCAACAAAGGCGTGTTCGGTTGCGTTATCCTTGGACGGAAAATTACTACAATTAAAAGAAGTAACTGAAGATGGTTTTTCCCATGGAGAAAATCTAACGGTTTTCATTGAAGAAGTTTTAAACTCTGAAAAGATCTCAATCAAAGAAGTTAAAGCGGTTTCTCTTTCTTCTGGGCCAGGTTCATATACAGGATTGAGAATTGGCGTTTCAGTTGCTAAAGGTTTGTGCTATAGCTTGAATATCCCTTTAATAGCGATAGATTCTTTAAAATGTATTTACGAAATGGCAAAAAAGGTTTATCCAGAAAAAACCATTGTTTCAATGATTGATGCACGTAGAATGGAAGTTTTTTCTTCGATTTTTTCATCAAAAGGAGAACTTTTGAAAGAAATCTCAGCAGATGTAATTGATGAAAAATCTTATTCAGATTTTGAACCTTTCATTGCATGCGGAGACGGAGCTGAAAAATTACGAGAAATCTGGAAAGGAAGAAATATCGACATTGATTCAAGTATTTTATCATCGGCAAAAGCGCAAGTTGAATTAGCTTTTGCCAAATTTCAAATTTCAGACTTTGTTGATGTTGCTTACTTTGAGCCTTTTTATTTGAAAGATTATGTTGCGGGAGTTAAAACTAAAGTAAATCAGCCATAAATTTTTCCTGAAAATTATTTTCTAAGGCTTTCAAATAAGCACTACCTATTATAGCTCCATCACAATATTGATGTGCTTTTTTAATTCCTTGTTTATCTGAAATTCCAAAACCCATCATTAAAGGAACATTTTTACAAAGTAATTTAATTTCTTCATACCGATTTGATAAATCTTTTTCACCTTTTTCTTGTCCGGTTGTTGCATTTTGACTTACCAAATAAATAAAACCATTTTTACATTTTTTGGAAATTAACTCAATTCGTTTATTTGAGGTATTTGGGGTAATTAAAAAGCAAAGTTCAATTTTATATTTTTCAAACAATTCCTTGTACTTAAAAGTATAAATTTCAAAACTAATATCTGGAATAATTAAATTTGAGATATTCAAATTCTGACATTTTTGTAAAAATTTCTCTAAACCAAATTGTAAAACGGGATTCAAGTAACCCATCAATACCAATGGAATTTTCACTTTGTCTTGAATAGATTCCAATTGTTGAAATAGAATTTCTAAATTCATTCCATTTGACAAAGCAAGAGAACTACTTTTTTGAATGGTTTCGCCATCGGCCATAGGATCTGAAAATGGAATTCCGACTTCTATAAAATCTATTCCTTTTTCTTGCAGAAATAATATTTGCTCAACAGTACTTTCCAATTTTGGATATCCTGCTGTGATAAAAATGCTGACTTGTTTTTTTTCTTGCTTAAATTTATTTTCCATTTTCTCTTATTTTTGAATCACACACTTGTTGCCAGTAATGATAATTTAGTTGGTTTTTGGCATGGTTTTTAAACAAAAACGCACGCCAAAAACTATTTTTTTTCCATTCTACGACGGATGAAATCCGTCGTTATAAACATTTGATACCTACGGCATCATTGCGTTTATAGGTAAATGGTTAAGGTATTCGTAATCTATTTCAGTTTTTTAGGTGCTATGAATCCTTTCCTTCAGCATTTTTTCAATTTTTAATTCTTCATTTTTAATTCTTCATTCAAATAAGTTTCTATATCCTTGTCGCCTCTTCCTGAAAGGTTTACAACAATAACATCGTCTAATTGTATTGCAATTTTATCCAATGCAGCCAAAGCATGTGCACTTTCTAGGGCAGGTATGATTCCGTCTGATTTGCACAATTCAAAAGCACTGTTCAGGGCTTCATTATCCGTAATTGGAATGCTTTTTACCCTTCCAGTAGAAATTGTTTCAGCGTGTAAAGGTCCAATTCCCGGATAGTCCAAACCAGCGGAGATCGAATGTGGTTCTGTAACTTGTCCAAATTTGTCTTGCATCAATAAAGTCAAACTTCCGTGTAAAACACCAGGTGAACCTAAAATTGAAGTTGCAGCAGATTTTCCAGAATAAACTCCTTCGCCAGCGGCTTCAACAGCTATTAATTCTACTTTTGCTTCATCGTAAAAATGATAAAAAGCTCCAGCTGCATTGCTTCCTCCACCGACACAAGCGATTACTTTTGTTGGAAGTGAATTTCCTGTTTGTTCAAAAAGTTGATTTTTTATTTCTGCGGAAATTATAGCTTGAAATTCTGCAACCATCTGAGGATAGGGGTGAGGGCCAACGGCACTTCCAATCAAATAGTAAGAATCTGGATTGTTAATCCAAAAGCGAATGGCTTCGTTTGTTGCATCTTTCAAGGTTTTACTTCCACTTGTTGCAGGAATGACTTTTGCACCTAACATTTTCATTCGTCCAACATTTGGTGCTTGTCTTTCGATGTCTTTTTCTCCCATAAAAACAGTGCATTCCAAATTCATCAAAGCACAAACTGTAGCTGTAGCAACTCCATGTTGACCCGCACCAGTTTCAGCAATAATTTTTGTTTTTCCCATTTTTTTAGCCAATAAAATTTGGCCAATGGTATTGTTAATTTTATGCGCGCCTGTATGACATAAATCTTCTCTTTTCAAAAAGATTTTACAACCATATTTTGCACTCAAATTTTGGGATAAATATAAAGGTGTTGGTCTTCCGACATAATCTTTTAGTAAAGAATGATAATTTTCTAAAAAAGAAACATCATTTTTACATTTTTCAAAATTTATGCGCAATTCTTCCACTTGTAGAGCTAATAATTCTGGAATAAAAGCTCCGCCAAATTCTCCGTAAAAGCCATTTTCATCTGGCTGAGTTATTGACTTTTTTTCTGTAGTTTCCATTTATAATTCGTTTAAAAAAGTACTAATTAATGCTTGATTTTTTTCTCCTGGTAATATTTCAAATACACTGTTTAAATCAATTCCAGCAAATTTCGAATGACTTATTTTTTTTATTTCTTCCGCAGAACTTGGATTTATTCCTCCGCTTAAAATAAAAGGAGTTTTTCCACAGTATTTTTCCAATAGTTGCCAAGGAAATTGTTTTCCAGAACCTCCATAATTTTCAGTTTTTGTGTCGAATAAAAAATAATTCCCCTTGTTTTCAAATCCTTCAGTTGACTTAAAATCAAAATTTTCATCAATTTGAAAAACTTTGATAACTTCAAAATTTTCAGCTAATTTTTCACACAATTCAGGGCTTTCATTTCCATGAAGTTGAATCGAATCCAAACTAAATTTTTTGGAAATTTCAATTATTTCTGCAAAAGTTGAATTGACAAAAACACCAACTCTTTTTTTTGTTTTTGGTAATAATGGAAGCGAAATTTGAGAAAAACGTGGAGATTTATCATAAAAGATAAATCCTATGTGAGAAATTTTCTCCTGATTTTCCAAAAAATGAAAATTTTCCAAATTATTTATTCCACAAACTTTAATGAACATGAGAATAGGAATTAAATTGATTGATTAATATAGCTGGATTTTTATCTTTCAAAATTGATTCCCCAATTAGAGCGCCTTTAAATCCATAAGAAATCAATTTTTGAATTTCTTCACTTGTTTTTATTCCGGATTCGCTTATGGAAAGCTTATTTTGAGGTAAAAATTCCGCTAATTTGTATGAGTTTTCAATATTTGTTGTTTGTGTATCTAAATTTCTATTATTAACTCCAATGACATCAACTTCGTCGTTTAATTTTTCCAATTCCTTGAATGAGTGAAATTCCGCTAAAACTTCCAAGCCTAAACTTTTTGCCAATATCGTGAAATGTAATAATTCTTTTTTGGTCAAAATTTCTGCAATTAATAAAATCGCATCTGCTCCAATTGCTTTTGCTTCAAAAATTTGAATTTCATCCACAATAAATTCTTTCCTTAAAATCGGAATTGAAAGATCGTTTCTAATTTGAAAAATGTCGTTTACTGAACCTCCAAAAAATGTTTCGTCTGTAAGAATTGAAATGGCTGATGCTCCTGATTTTTGGTACAATAATGTTTGGTCTAAGATTGATTTATTTGAATCAATTTCTCCCGCACTTGGAGATTTTCGTTTGAATTCTGCGATAATTCCAAATTCTGTTTGTCGTAAACTTTGACTTAAAGAAATAGTCTTACGATTAAAATAAATTTCTTTTTCAAAATCATTAATCGTTTTTAAACCTTTTAAAACTTGAATTTCTTTTCTTTTTTGGATGACGATTTGTTCTAATATTTTGTTCATTTTCTTTTGATTTAAACGCAAAGTTTGCAAAGGGAAACGCAAAGTTCGCCGAGATTTTTTTTCTTTTTTTTCTTAAACACACATTATAGTTTAAAGAATGTAGCTGACTTTCCACTTAAAATTTGTTCCAAGGAATTTTCATATAAAAAGTTTAAATTTTCTTTAGGATTGATACACTTTATTGCTGTTGCAACATTAGCTGCGATTACTGAATTTTGCGCATCTGTTCCTTTTCCTTTTAAAATATTGACTAAAATCTTTGCAGAATCAGCGATTGTTTCACCACCAAAAATTTCTTGAGGGACTATTTTTCTCGTTTTAAAAGTTTCTGAATTAAAAACTGAATCTTCATTTTTTCCAATTATTTTTGTATTTTCAGTTAAAGTCAATTCATCGTAACCGTCTAAGCCAAATAAAACCGAAAAATTCTTGCGTTTATCTTTTAATAAATGTGGATAAATCTTTGCTAATTCTAAACTGAAAGTTCCTGTTAGTTGAAAACTAGGTTTTGCAGGATTTACCAAAGGACCAAGGCTATTGAAAAAAGTTCTAATTCCCAATTGTTTTCTTAAATGACTCACTTTTAATAATGTTGGATGAAAAAGTGGCGCATGTAAAAAGCAAATATTTGTTTTTTCTAAGTCCTTTTTAAGTAAATCGGAATCTTCTTTGAAC
This sequence comes from Chitinophaga pinensis, assembly GCA_945870115.1. GTDB lineage: Bacteria > Bacteroidota > Bacteroidia > Flavobacteriales_D > Crocinitomicaceae > M2408. The sequence continues at coordinate 15,217 of CAMBRH010000027.1, forward strand.
GTAAAGCCAAGGTATTCCAATACGTTTGATGAGCCACAAATTGAGCTTACGCCATAATTTCCGTGCTTTATAACTTTATAACCCATTGACGCTAATACCAATGATGAGGTCGTGGAAATATTAAATGTATTTTTAGAATCTCCGCCAGTTCCACATAAATCTATTCCATCAAATTCTGATAAATCTAAAGGTTTAGCTAGTTCCAAAAGTGCATCTTGAAATCCACGTAATTCTTCAATGTCCAAAGAACGCATTTGCAAAGATGTCATTATTGCGACTAATTGATAATCATTGAATTGCCCTTTATTGATGTGTTCAATTATTTCTTTTGCTTCATTGTAAGATAGCTTTTGATAAGAAATTATTTTGTTGAGAATGTTTTTCATTTTAATCTTTTTGTTTCTGCTAATATTTTTATTTTTTTGTCTTGACCTCAATATTTTTCAACCAATTTTTAATAATTTTCCTTCCAAATGGAGTTAAAATTGATTCTGGATGAAATTGAACTCCATAAATTGGTAGTTTTTTATGTTGTAAAGCCATGATTTCATTTTCTTTTGTAAAAGCTGTAAAATCGAGTTCTGAATTGGCTTTATTTTCAACTTTCCAACTATGATATCTTCCAACTTGAATTTTAGTTGGAATATTTTCAAAAAGTTGATTTTCTCCAATAATTTCACTTGCTTCTCCATGAATCGGAGTCAAACATTTTTCTAATTTACTACCAAAATATTCCGCTATAGCTTGATGTCCAAGACAAACGCCTAAAATATTTTTTGATTGATGATATTTGGAAATTATAGCATTTAATTCTGCTGCTTCTGATGGAATTCCTGGTCCAGGTGAAAGTAAAATTCCATCTACTTTATCAAGAATTGAAAAGTCAATTTTGTCATTTCGCATAATATTTATTTCAGTTTCACCTTCTTCTTTTAGATAACGAATGATATTATAGACAAAAGAATCGTAATTATCAATAACTGCTATTTTTAGCTTTTCTTTCATAATTTACTTAATTACAAGATTTTTACTAGTATGATTTTCGGCTTGAAGAATAGCATTTTTAACAGCCTTTAATTTATTATTAACTTCTTGCAGTTCTGATTCTGCATTGGAATAAATGACAATTCCTGCTCCAGCTCGATAATGTAATTCGTTGTTTTTTGATAAAATGCTGCGAATGATTATTGCTAAATTTAGAGAACCATCAACTGCTATGTGTCCAATTGCTCCACCATAAAAATCCCTTGTTTTCTGTTCGTATTTTGAAATTAATTCCAATGCTTTTGGTTTTGGCGTTCCTGAAAGTGTTCCTGCCGGAAATGTGTCACCAAAAAGTTCTAAGTTTGAACTTGTTTCATATAATTGCCCAATAACTTTTGAAACCAGATGAATGACATGACTAAAATGTTGAATTTCCTTGAATGTTTCAACTTTTACTTGCGAACAATTTTTACTTAAATCATTTCTTGCCAAATCAACTAACATGGTATGCTCAGCATTTTCCTTCGGGTCATTTTTTAAAAATTCAATTGCTTTTAAATCTTCTTCTAAATTTGAAGTTTTTCTCACTGTTCCAGCAATTGGATGAATTTCAGCGATTTTATTTGATATTTTCAGCTGAGCTTCTGGTGAAGATCCAATAATTCGATGGGTTTCAAAGTCAAAGTAATACAAATAAGGTGAAGGATTTAACCTTCTCAAACTTCGGTAAACTTCAAAATCATCTCCAAAATAGTTTTGTTTAAAATCTCTGGAAAGAACCAATTGAAAAACATCACCACGTTCACAATGATTTTTGGCTTTGGAAACTAATTCTTTGAAATCAGCATCAGAAAGTGAACTTGATTCATCACCAATTAATTCGAAATACAAATCTGTATGACTTTTTTTCTGAATCAGTTGAAGTGGGAAATTCTCTGTTTCAAACTCGCTTGAGAAAGAATTCTCCAATAAAATTCCTGTATCTTTAAAATGATCCAAAACAATAATGTATTGGAACAAGTAAAATTGAAAGTCAGGAAAATCCAAATCACTTTCTTTTTTTAAAATTTGATTCTCAATGAAAAGTGCAAATTCAAAACTAATTGCTCCAAAAAATCCATTAAATTGTTGATCGATTTTTTCAAATTTAAAATATTGAATACACAATTGTATTTCTGAAATTAAATCTGTTTGATTCGTAATTGGAATTTCAATAATGATTGTGTCTGAAACAGAAAGTGTTAAAATATTATTTTTCACACAAATTTCAGCCAAAGGATTTATTCCAATAAACGATTTTGAATCAGTTCGGTCGTGATAATCGTTGCTTTCGAGTAAAGCAATTTTTGAAAAGTGATTTCTCAGTGCTAAAAAAATCCCTACAGGTGTAAATGTATCTGTATTGAATACAGTTTTTTGGGTAAAAACATTCATAAAATTGTTGATTTTAAAAAAAAATGAAATAAAAAAAACGGCTTGTCAGAGATTGACAAGCCGTTTATAAAATATGGAAAAAATACATTCTATGCCCAGTTACGCCAATCTTTCGATTGAAGCCACCAACTTGTATTTTGAGATTTTAATTTCACGCC
>CAMBRH010000028.1 GCA_945870115.1 Chitinophaga pinensis
CATTTACTATTGGAACAATTTCCCTTGTGGTGGAAAATTAGAACTTTCTGGAAAATGTACTTTTTTGAAAATCTGGAATTTTGCTTTGATGCAAGTTGATGCGAAAAATTTAATTACAAATCATGTTTTGGTTGAAAACTCGGCCAAAGGTGATTGTTCAGTTTATGCGAGTGAAACATTAGAATATGCCATTTTTGGAGAAGGAAATGTAATTTGTGATGGAAAACCTAAAACTATTTCGGCTAAATCTGTCACTTCAAATGGAAAGCTGATTTTAGAATAAATAAGTCAAATAGCTTATCAATAACTTAGAATTATTTACGTTATTTGTATTATGAAAAGTTTAAAAATTCTACTTATTATAACTTTACTTTTTTCTTGTTCAAAAGAAAAAAGAAGTAATAATGCAGGAAAAAAAATGCAAGATTTTGTGGTTGCAATAAGTTCCTATGCCAAAGGAATAAATTCAAATTTCGCCATTATACCTCAAAATGGTGAAGAATTAATGTTTAAGTTTTTGGATGATGGTGAAGGTTTTGATGAACAATTTATAGCAGCGATTGACGCATATGGAATTGAAGAATTATTTTACAATGGCGTTTTTGAACCTGACCAATATCGTCTTGATTTGTTGCTTCAAGCCAGAGAAAAACTTCCAATTTTAGTTGCAGATTATACAAATAGTCAAGCTAATTTTGATCAATCTTTGATTTATAATTCAGATGCTGGTTTCATTCCTTTTCCCAGAAGTTCAGACAATTACGATTATAAATTTATACCAAATTACATTCACAATGAAAATTCAAATAATATCACAAAAGTCAGTGAAGCGAAAAATTATTTGTACCTCATAAGCAATGAAAATTATGCAACAAAACAAGCATTTTTAGATTCTATCAAAGAAACTAATTTCGATGTAATCATTATTGATGCGTTTTTTGGTGAAAATATATTTACCAAAGCAGAAATTACTTCACTTAAAACCAAGAAAAACGGTGGACAAAGAATGGTAATTTCATACATTAGTATTGGTTCTGCTGAAAAATATAGATATTATTGGCAAGAAGACTGGAAATTGCACAAACCACGTTGGTTGAAAAAAGAATATGAAGGTTATTCTGACGAAATCTGGGTAAAATATTGGAAAAAAGACTGGGAAGAAATTATTTTTGGAAACGATAATTCTTATATGAAAAAAATCTTAGACGCTGGTTTTAGCGGAGCTTATTTGGATAATGTGGAGGCATTTTATTTTTTGTATTTTGATGATTGAATTGGAAAATAGATAAAAGACGCAATACAATTGACTTTATTCTGATTTAAAATGAGAAAAATAAACACAATTCTTACAAAATCAAAAATGATGAACATTTCATGATTGTTGACCGAACAGAAGAAATTAGTATTATTTTAAATGGAATTATTTTTCGAGAGTGAAATTAATTGGCATTTTCATCCAGGTTCGACACGGCACATTATGATATTTTCCGCACTTCCATCTCGGCATTAATTTTATTACTCTTTCTGCTTCAAATCCTAACAAAGGATATTTACATTTTTCAGCTTGAACATTAGAAATTTTCCCATTCGTTTCAACTACAAATTTTACGAACACTCTTTCTTGCTGATTCTTTCTAATCGCTTTTTCTGGATATTTCACATTGTGTATAATAAATTGACTCAATGCTTCATTACCTCCTGGAAAGGTTGCTTCTACTTCCATTGGTGATATCGAATCTACAGTTCCATCACTGTTATAAAACCTATAATTAGTCAAGCTATCCTGCACATAAAATTCATTTGAAGCTGTAACACCATTTTCATAAAACCAACTACTTTTTCCATCATATTTATTATTTTTAAATTCTTCTTTTGAGGTTAAATTCCCTTTTTTAGAATAATAGAGAAAGATTCCTTCTCTGATTTTCATTTCTTTATCAGAATACGAACCTGTCATTTGAATTTTACCATTCATAAAATAATCAGTAACAAAATATTTTGCTTCTTTTAAAATTACTAAGCGATAATAACTTGCTTTTGATCTTGAAACGGTTTCCCAGTCTTCATTATAAAATATTGTATCTTGTTCTCGTGAATTTACAAAAGAATTGAGCGATACAAAAAACAGAAAAATTAATCCAATAATATTTTTATTCATTTTATTTCAAAAAAAAAGCCTCCAAATATAAAATCTGGAGGCAAGTTAAATATATTTTTCAAAAATTACTTAAGCGTGAACCGCTGCCATAACTTCTGCCATTTTTTTACCGATTTCAGCTGGGGAATCAACAACGTGAATTCCACATTCTCTCATGATGCGTTTTTTTGCTTCAGCTGTATCGTCATGTCCACCAACAATTGCACCTGCGTGCCCCATTGTTCTTCCTGCTGGAGCAGTTTCACCTGCAATAAATCCAACAACTGGTTTTGTACCGTTTTCTTTAATCCAACGAGCAGCAATTGCTTCAAGATTTCCACCGATTTCACCAATCATAACGATTCCTTCAGTTTCAGGATCATTCATCAATAATTCAACAGCTTCTTTAGTTGTAGTTCCAATAATTGGATCTCCACCGATTCCGATTGCAGTTGTAATTCCCAAACCTGCTTTAGCAACTTGGTCAGCAGCTTCGTAAGTTAAAGTTCCAGATTTAGATACAATTCCGATTTTACCTTTTTTGAAAACAAAACCAGGCATAATTCCAACTTTCGCTTCTCCAGCAGTAATAATTCCTGGACAATTTGGTCCAATCAATCTACAACCTAAACCATTCAAGTATTCTTTTGCCTTCACCATATCATTTACAGGAATTCCTTCTGTAATACAAACGATTACTTTAATACCTGCGTTTGCAGCTTCCATAATTGCATCAGCAGCAAAAGCTGGTGGCACAAAAATAATTGACGTATCAGCACCTGTTTTTTCAACAGCAGCACTAACCGTATTAAAAACTGGACGATCTAAATGAGAACTTCCGCCTTTTCCTGGAGTAACTCCACCAACAACATTAGTACCATATTCAATCATTTGGCTCGCGTGAAATGTACCTTCACTACCTGTAAAACCTTGAACAATAATCTTAGAATCTTTATTAACCAGTACGCTCATTTTTTTTATTTTTCGTTGCCCAAAATTACACTTTTCTATTAGAATCAGCAAGTTTTATTGAAAATATTTTTATTTTATATTTGATTTCATCCTTTTACATGATTAAATTGTTAAATTTTACGATAAACAAAGATTTTTTCTTGTTTAAATAAAATTTATTGTATATTTATCGCATGAATTTTCACTCACAGTTTGAAGAGCTTTCTAAAATAAAGGTTAATAAGTCTAATACACTTGATGACATATTATTTAGAATTGGTCAAAAATTATGTCTTTGTTTAAAGATTGAGCGTGTAAATGTCTGGGTTTTCAAGAAAAATCCGAACAAAATTGAATGTATTGGAAATTATTCTCACAAAGGAGAAACTTTTTCCAAAGGAGAAATTTTGCTTGAATCTCAAATTCCAACTTATTTTTCTCATTTAAAGAGTGATAAAACTATAAAAATTAAAAATGTTTATACAAGTGAAATTTCAACGGAATTAAACGAAACCTATTGCAAGGAATTTAATATTCATTCTATCATGGATATTCCAGTTAGAATTGGTGGAAAACTTGCCGGAGTTTTATGTTTTGAAGATTGCAAAAAAGCTAGAGAATGGTCAGAAGACGAAATTAATTTTGCTTTAGCAGTCAGCCAAATTGTATCGCTTTCAATTGAAAATCAAAAAAGAAAAAATTACGAAAAAAAATTAGAACGAGCTTTAGAAGAGAAGAATACGCTTCTAACTGAAATGCATCATCGCTTGAAAAACAATTTGACCATGTTAAATAGTTTACTGAGAATGCAATCTCATGCAATTAAAGACAAAACAGCCTTGGAAGTCATAGAAAATTTTGAAAATCAAATACTTTCCATTTCAAAATTACATGAACAATTGTACGTTTCAGAAAACTATATCACCGTAAATTTGAATACTTATTTTTTAGAATTATTATCAAATTTTAGAAATTCAACTCATGGAATTGAGCTAAATACACATTTTGAATCTATTGAAATAAGTTCAACAAAAGCCGTTCCAATTGGATTAATCGTAAATGAAATTTTGAGCAATGCGATTAAGTATGCTAAACCTGTGAAAGGAAAAATAATTATCAATTTTGAATTAAAAGAAATCTCTAAAAATAAATTTAGCATTCTAATAACTGATAATGGACTCGGATTTAATTTAACAAAAGAAAAATCTGAATCTTTTGGTTTAAGTTTGATTTATGATTTGTCAGCACAAATAGACGCCAAAATTGAATTTGAAAGTACTAATAAAGGAACAAAATATAGTTTGACTTTCAATAAATAAGGGTTCAATTACAAAACATCAATTACTTCTAAGTGAAAATACAAAACTGAATTGACAGGTATATCTTCCAATTCATAATCACCGTAACCCAATTGTGGAGGAACAACTAGTTTTACTTTTGACCCTTTTTTCATGTAAAGTAAAGCTTCTTGCCAACCTTGAATTAAATCTGATACTCGAAATTTAATTGGTGTTCGTTTATTTTCACCATCAAAAATTTCACCATTTAACAATTTTCCTTCATAGGTAAAACTCACCTCATCGGTTAGCTTTATAAAATCTCCTTCACCTTCTTCTAAAATTGCATAATACAATCCACTTTCAGATTTTTTGTATTTCACGCCCGATTTTTTAATGAAATTTTCAATTTTTTTATCAAAAGCAGTTTTTTCACTTTCAGAATAAGTTCCGCATGAAAAAAGAACAAAAATTAAAATGGATGAGCAAATTATTTTTAACATAAATCTAAAATTTAACAGGACTAACAGTATAACCTTTTTTTCTAAGTAATTCAATTACACCAACTTCACCTGGCAAATGTGCAGCACCAACAGCAATAAAAGTTTGTCCAGCTTTAATGTAATTCTCAATTGGTTCAATCCAATTTTGATTTCTTTTCACTAAGATTTCTTGCTCAATTTCGTCAAAAACTCCTCCCATAGTTTTCGAAACAATCAATAAGGAATCTAACTGCTGTCTTTTATAAATTCCTTGCATTTTATTCATTTCAGAAATCGTTTTGTCTTCATCACGAATCCCTTCCATAACCATTATTGCTTGTTGCTCACGAGTCATATCATCAAAAATTTTCATTTGATCAGCCATTTTTTCTAATCCTAAAACTTTGATTTTATGTTTTACAGACAAATCATTGATGTTCATTTCATAAGATTCGGTTTTCCCCATAAAACTCATTTGAATTGCTGTTTGAACAAGCACAAAAGGTTTAAATTTAGAAAAAGTAGCATCAAAAAGTTGTTTATCTAAAAATAGCTTCTTTTTTGCCCAAGTATAAATTGAATCTTGTTGTTTTTCATCAAAATAATCCATCATTTTACCCTCTTTCAAAACCAAATATTTCATTGCTTCTGTCTGATTATTCATTTCCTCCATACTTAATTCAAGTACAATTAAATCAGATTTTTTGATTATTTTTTCTATACTTGATGGGAAATAATAAAATTCCTTTTGAATTAAATGCATTGTTCCAAAAAGGTAAGAAGGCTTAGACAAGCCATTTCCTTCGATTTTCCACAAAAGAGAAGTTTTGATTTGTTCTTCTTCATTTTCTTCTAATTTATCAACTTTTTTAGACGAAAAAGCCATCGATAAAAGTAAAAAAACAAAGGAAATTGTTGCAAAAAAGGTAAATTTGATAAAACTTTTCATTCTGATTAAAATTAATTAACTAAGGTGATTTTTGCTAAATAATGATCTCCTTGCTCAAATAAACGTGATGCTTTAAGTCCAACATTTTTTGCTGCTTGAAATAAATTATCAAAATCTACATAAAGCCAATCAAATTGTGCACCTTTTTCTTTTTTATATGACATTTCGAACTTAAAATTTCCGTAATATTCAGAATTTAAATTCATCCACAAAGCTCCATCTTCGTCTTCATACAGGTATTTTATATCCGAAGAATCGCACAAAATTGAACCACCTGGATTAAGAAGTGATTTTGCATGTTCTAATGTTTTTTCAAGATTTGCCAAAGTTCCAGCGATTCCAATTCCATTCATCAACATTAAAATAGTGTCAAATTTCGGTCCGCTAAATTCAAAGAAATTTTCTTCCAACGCATCCAAACCGTTCATTTTCATGTAATCTACAGCACCTTTAGAAATGTCAATTGCCAACACTTTTTTTCCTAAATCGGATAAATAAGTAGCGTGAGAACCAGCTCCAGCCCCAACATCTAATATGGATCCTGTACATTCTTTCAAAGCTAATTGTTCTAATTCTGGCATCTCATCGTAAGTACGAAACAAAACCTCAACCGGAATTATATCGTCTTCACAAATGTCTGATGAAACAATTATGTCTGCTGGTTTTTTAAATCTTGCGTAATCTTCTATTGCTTTTCCTATTGGGTCGTTCATTCTTAAATGAGTTATGAATTATGAGTGTTGAGTTATGAATGTTGGATCTAGGGTTATGAATTATGTGTTTTTTATTGTCTGTCAACTAATAAATTCATAACTCATAATTCATATTTCATAACTATCTTAGTAATCGTCAAATTTTGAGTAATCTTCGTCGCTGTATCCATCTTCAAAATCATCACCAAATGGATTATCATCTTCTTCATCTTCATCAAATTCATCCGTATAAATATCGTCGTCATCGTCATTTAGATTGGCAATTCTAGAATCTTCAGGCGGAGCCATTCCGATAGATAAAGTCGTTTCTGGCGTTTTAACTTGAACGTCAGTTTTTTCTATTAATTCAATTAGAAAAATCCACATACGCATAAAATCATAAACCAAAATCACTTTTTGATTTGCTTCTAGCATGAAATCACGTAAAGTTGCAGAAGACATAACTGAAGCTTTTTCATCAATTGCTTCGTCACCATAATTCATATCCATCAAACTGATTTCGTGACCTTTATCCCAATCAACATTTGACATATAAAAAGAGGCCATTTGATCTCCTTCAAAACGAAAAGAAGAAATTATTGCATTGTATAAAGACTCAAAATTATCATTTTCATCAATTAATATATCACGAAAAATTTCTGTTTCTTGTTCAGTATCTAATAATACACGAAATTTTAAAGCACTCATATTTTTGATTTTTTATCAGTAATTAAGATTAAATTATAATCCTACAAAATTAATATTTTTTTTGTAACTTACTTTAGATAATTCGATTTTTAGGTAGCTCAATTTTTAAATTATAAAACTTTCACTAAATCTAAACCTTTTTTAATCCCATTTTTTCTGCTAAAAAAAGTAAATGTTGATAAGCTTCTTCGTAATCATTTTGAATTGAACCTTCTAAAATAGCTTCTTTAATTTGATTTTTTAAAACACCAATTTCAGCACAAGGTTTCAAATCAAATAATTTCATGATTAATTCTCCAGAAATTGGGGGTTGAAAATTTCGAACTTGATCTTTTGCCTCAACATCTTTTAATTTTTGAGCAACAAGTTCAAAATTCTTTTTGTATTTCAAAACCTTAAACTCGTTTTTTGAAGTTATATCAGCATTACAAAGTGTCATTAAATCTTCAATATCATCACCAGCTTCGAACAATAATCTTCTAATCGCTGAATCTGAAACATCTCCTTTAATAAGTGAAATTGGTCTTAAATGTAGTCGTACTAATTTTTGTACATATTTCATTTTATGATCCAAAGGTAACTTCAAATTCTTAAAAATTTTCGGTGTCATTCTCGCGCCTAAATCTTCGTGTCCGTGGAAAGTCCAACCAACTTTTTGATCAAAACGCTTTGTTGGTGGTTTAGCAATGTCGTGTAAAATTGCAGCCCATCTTAGCCATAAATTGTCTGTATTTTCAGAAATATTGTCTAAAACTTCAAGCGTATGGTAAAAATTATCTTTGTGTGTTTTTCCATTAATTGTTTCAATACCACAAAGTGCTATCATTTCAGGAAAAAATTGATGCAATAATTTGGTAGAATACAATAACTTAAATCCTCTGGAAGGCTCTTTTGAAAGAATAATTTTATTCAACTCATCCATAATTCTTTCTCTAGAAATAATTTCTAATCGAGCAGAATTTTCTAAAATCGCTTGTAAACTTTTTGATTCAATTTTAAAATTTAATTGTGTTGCAAAACGAATTGCACGCATCATTCTCAGTGGATCATCCGAATAGGTTTGCGCTGCATCTTGAGGAGTTTTCAAAATCTGATTTTCTATATCATTTAATCCATTAAATGGATCAACTAATTCACCAAAATCATCTCCATGAAGGCTTATTGCCATTGCATTAATCGTAAAATCTCTTCTTAATTGGTCATCTTGCAAAGTACCATCTTCGACAATTGGTTTTCTCGAATCACGTGAATAGGATTCTTTTCGAGCTCCAACAAATTCGATGTCTAAATCCTTGTATTTGAATTGTGCCGTTCCAAAATTTTTGAAAAACGATACTTTTTTGACCCTTAATTTCTCTGCACATTTTTCGGCAAGTTCGAGTCCACTACCAACCACAACAATATCAATATCTTTTGATGGCCTTTCTAAAATTAAATCACGCACAAAACCACCAACAACAAAGGCTCTCAGATTATTTTCTGTGCAAATTTGAGATGTTACTTTAAAAACTGGATGTTTAAGGTGTTGAGCTAAATTCATGAAATTCTTTAAAAATGCAAATATAAGAATTTCAGATTAAATGATAGAAATTATTAAAGCTTATAAAATCGTTTAATAAGCAAACAATATCATTTAATAAGTTAAGTGTATCGTTTGCCGAAAAAAAAAATACACTTTTAATTAATCATTAATTTTGCACTTTATAAAGTCACAAAAATGAATTTAATAGTTAATCGAACGATGAAAAAACCTGGTTTAATTGACCGAGCCAGAACTTATTATTTAGAACTTTCAGACCTTGGACTTTATATTATCGCATTAGGAAAAGCAGGACAAAAACCACATTTACGCTCTAATCTTGTAAATAATGCTGCTCAAGCATTAGTTAAAGGAATTGTACATTCAATAGAACTAAAAATGGAGGAAGAAATAGTTGCAAATGAAGCAAGAATTGCAGCTGGAAATAATAAAGAAATGGTTTTAGAGAAGAAATCATACTTTTTGACAAAAAATCAAATTTCAAATTTTAATGTCAGCAATGATGGTGAATTTCTAAAAATAAACATTAAGGGAGAAAAAGTGGCACTAACCCTTTTTGCAGACCCAGCTTATAAAGAAGAAATTCAAGCAATTGAATCAAATTTAGTTTAAAAATTGAAGTAAAACATAAAAAGCAAAACAAATTATTAAATTTAAACCCTTAAAATTAAAAAACATGAAAAAATTACTTTACACATTATTATTTTTGAATACGATGTATTCGTTTTCACAATTAAGTTCTTACTACCAAGATCGAAGTGCCCACGGAGCTGCAATAAACAAGTCAACTGGATACCAAACAGTAACTCAAATCACTTATGTAAATTATCCTTATGTGAGAGATAGAATTGCAACATTTTTAGAAGACAAAGCTAAATATGTTCCAATTTCAGACGACAAAGTTGTTGATAAAGGGGATTATGAATTAATTACAAGACGTTATAAAAGTAAATACAATGATGACATCGTTATTGAAAGAAGATTTATTGATGTTCAATACAAAGTATTTAAAATTGGAAGCGAGCAAATTATCGAATCCTTTAATATTTCAGGCTTAGAAGATTATATTGGTGTATTTTATACAGAATTTTGGAATCCATCTTTGAATCTAATTGAAAAAAATGGTTTATTGTATGATATGAATTTCATGCAAGACAATGTAAAAATCAAATACAAAAGCAACAATAAATACTACAAAAGAGATGTTTGGATGGAGGTTACAAACAAAGAAATCAAAACTCAAAAAGCATTTGTTGCAGCATATAAAGCTCATTTTGACAAATTATTAAAATTGAAAAAGGAATTTGATGATAAAAGAGCAAAAGATGTTTATTCAATTGAAAAAGTAAATTCTCAAGATTATGCTTCTTTTGTTTCTGATGTAAACTCAGTATTAAATAATAATAGAAAAGACTTCAAAGATCCTGTTAACAATACTTTTGATATCAATATTGTTAGTGATACTCTTGGAAATCAAACAATGACAATTTCCAATTCTAGCGAATTACCTGCTGATGTTGTAAATGATTTAATGAAAATTAAAATTAGATCATATAGAGAATTAGGTCATATTATGAAATCTTCTGATAAATACTCATTCAAAATTTCAAATGATGTTAAAGTAATGACTGTATTAGAAAAAGATTTCAAGAAAGTAAGTGTAGTTAATGAAAATCAATTTACTCCAGAATTAGTTCAAAAAGGAATAAATACAATTTTGAACAATAACAGAGGAAAAGGTACAACAGAATTACAATATGTAATTCAAAACATTAATGGGAAAGAATATACAGACCAAGAAGAATTAAGTTTTAAATCCAAAATTGGAGTTAAAAAAGTTGGTTCTGTAGTTGGTGGTGTTGCATTAATTGGAATAGGTGTTGCGTATTACTTCATTAACAAATAAAAAGAAAAATTTAATAATATAAATTAATAAAAAAGGGCTTTTCAAAATTTTTGAAAAGCCCTTTTTTTTATACTAAAATTTTTATTTATTTTCTCACAATTTTAATCGAACTATCCAATCCAATTTTAATAATTTGAGAAGGTGAAATTTGTTTTTCTGTTAATTTTTCATTAATAATTTCATCTACGGAATTTTTTAATTCAGCATCAATTTCATCAAAACAAGTTGGATAAGCTTCTCCAGAAAAATTTGCTGATGTTGAAACAAGTGGCTTTTTTAAAGCTTTAATTAATTTCAAGCAAATTGGATCTTTGGTTAATCTAATACCTACAGACCCATCTTCTGCTAAAACTGAAGCTGCTAGACCTTGTGCCTTAGGGTAAATTATCGTTAACGGTTTGATTGCCAATTCTGCCAATTCATAGCATACATCAGAAAATTCAGGAACATATTTTTCCAACATTTGAAAACTATCTACCAAAATAATAAAACTTTTAGATTCGGGACGTTTTTTTATAGACAATATTTTTTGACATGCATCTTCATTCGTAGCATCACACCCTAATCCCCAAATTGTATCAGTAGGATACAAAATTGTTCCACCATTTTTTAATGTTTCGACGATTTTTTCTAAATTTTCCATCTTTTATATTTTTTAAGCCCTTTTGCAAAATATATCGCAAAGTACTTGATTATTTATATTTTCTAATTATGAATTCAATCTTCTAGTAAATCTGGTCTTCTTAATTTAGTTCTTTCCAACGCTTTTGCTTCGCGCCAAAGATCTATTTTTTTAAAATCTCCTGTTAATAAAATATCTGGAACTTTCATTCCATTAAATTCTGGTGGACGCGTATAAACCGGTGGAGAAAGTAAATCATCTTGAAAACTATCAGTCAAAGCAGAAGTTTCATCATTTAAAACTCCAGGTAAAAGTCGAACAATACTATCTACCAAAACTGCCGCAGCTAATTCCCCTCCAGAAAGTACATAAGAACCAATGGAGATTTCCTTTGTTATGTAAAATTCTCTAACACGTTCATCAACACCTTTATAATGTCCACATAGAATGATAATATTTTCACCCAAAGAAAGATTATTTGACATTCTTTGATCTAAAACTTCACCATCAGGTGTCATATAAATAATTTCATCGTAGTCTCTTTCTGCTTTCAATTTTTCAATCAAAATTGCAATTGGCTCAATCGACATAACCATTCCAGCTCCTCCACCATATTGATAATCATCAACGTTCTTGTGCTTCGAAGTCGAATAATCACGAATATTGTGCAAATTTATTTCAACTAAACCTTTTTCTTGGGCGCGCTTCATGATAGAATCAGAAAAAGGTCCTTGAAGTAAAGCTGGTAAAATTGTTAAAATATCAATACGCATAATGCAAATATAGAAAAAATTGATGATTCTTGTAAATCATATTAAAACTTACATTTCAAAAAAATAGTCCAAAAACTAAAGCTTAGATTAAGAAAAATTCTAAATTTGTATCAATGAGATTTAAAAACAACATTTTAATTTTAATAATTCTTCTAATTGCTGTGATTTTGCGATTTTGGAATTATTCTGAAATCCCATTTACAAATGATGAATTTAGTGCTTTATTCAGAACTCATTACGGCAGTTTTTCAGAATTAATTAACAAAGGCGTTTTAATTGACGGTCATCCCGCTGGAACACAAATTTTCATTTATTATTGGGTTAAAGTTTTTGGTTATTCTGAAATATGTGTTAAATTCCCATTCATAATCTTTGGAATTTTATCCATTTTAGTCTTATATAAAATTGCCAAATTGTGGTACAATGACACTGTGGCTTTAATTTGTGCTTCCTTTTTAGCAAGTTTGCAATATGCAGTAATGTACAGTCAAATTGCTAGACCTTATATTAGTGGTTTATTTTTCACTTTGCTTTTGGTTTATTTTTTGACTAAAATAATATTGCAAAAAGCGAATAAAAAATACTCAAACTACATTTTCTTTATTATTTCTGCTTCACTTTGTACCTACAATCATCATTTTAGTCTTTTATTTGCAGTAATTATAGGAATAAGTGGACTTTTTCTCATGAAGAGAAATCAACTACTACCGTATTTACTTTCTGGGATTCTAATTTTTGTACTTTACATTCCGCATTTACCAATTTTTTTCTATCAATTAAAAGTTGGAGGAGTTGAAGGTTGGCTAGGAAAACCAAACAATGATTACTTACTTGTTTATCTAAAATATATTTTTCAGTATTCAATTTACATTTACCTCCTTGTTTTTGGATTAATTATTTTTGGACTAATTCACTTGAAAAAAAACACTAATTCTTTCAATAAAAAATATTTTATAATTTCTCTTATCTGGTTTTTACTTCCATTTTTAATCGGATTTTTCTATTCGAGATATGTTAGCAGCGTTATTCAATTCTCCGTATTGATTTTTAATTTTCCTTTTTTACTTTTTGTAATATTTGGTCATATTAAAGAACAAAAAGTGAAAATTAATGCTTTAATAGTAGGAATTATTTTAACTACAAATATTCTCGTATTAGTTTTGCAAAGAAAACATTTTGAAATTTTTTATAATTCGCCTCAAGAACAATCCATTAAAGAAATTACCAAAATTAAATCAAATAATAAAAAAACAATCATTCTAATTTCTGATTACAATCGAAAGATTTCTTTGCGTTATATCAAAAAGTATAATATAAAATCGGAAATTATTTGGTTTGATAAATTTAAAAATGAAGGAGAATTTATTCATTTTTTAGAGCATAACAAATCAAAATATGATAATATTTATTTTGCTGGATTATCTGAATCAAATCCATTGATATTGCCAATAATTACAGATTATTTCCCTGAAATGTGTTGGCAAAAAAATTACAATGGTGGAACTTCCTATTTGTTCAAAAAAGGAAAAATGAAACAGTACAAAATGATTGATCAATTAGATTTCGAGTCAAATAATAAAAGTAAAAACTGGGATTCACTTACTGGTCAAAATTACATCGACACCCTTTCTTTTTCAGGTAAAAAATCCTATTTAATTGATTCACTTTCTGAATGGTCCTTATCTTTTGAGAAAAATCTAATTGAATTTGCTAATAATAAAAACGATTTAATCGAAATTTCTTTAAAAACATATCTTTTAGAAAATTTAAAAGATGTCATTTTAATGGTAGGTTTAGAAACAAAAGACAGTTCTTTTTATTGCGGAGGAACTCCATTTGAAATTTTTCACGCAGAAAGTAAAACATCCTTGGGAAATTATAAATGGAGCACAATTCATCATACCTTTAAAATAAAAGAAGAATATTTAAAAAATAAAGATTTAAAGTTAAAGGTTTTTATTTGGAATAAAGGAAAAAACAACCTAATCATTGACGATTTTGAAATCAAATTAAGAAAAGGAAATCCAATTCTTTATGGTTTGTTTGAATCCTTTTAAATTATTTATTCTATTTTTGAACCATGAAAAACTTTCTCTTTTTACTCCTATTTTTACCAACTTTTATTTTCTCTCAATTTTCAGGAAATCAAACTCCTACTTATAAGAAATTGGTTCAATTCTACGATTCTTTAGCTCAAAAAAAGCAAGTAGAGTTATACAACATGGGAAATTCAGATTTTGGATTACCTATTTATTTATGTGTTTTAAACGGAGAAAAAGACTCATTAAAAACATTTCAAAACTTTAAAAATCAAACGAATCTATTGATTAATAACGGAATTCATCCTGGAGAACCAGATGGGATAAATGCTTGCGGAAAAATCACCTTGGATTATGTAAATAAAGAATTGAAAATCGATAAAAATCTTACTTTTTCTTTCATTTTGTGCTATAACGTTGACGGAATGATGAATCGAAGTTCTAGCAGTAGAGCGAATCAAAATGGACCAGAAGAATATGGTTTTCGCGGTAATTCTCAAAATTTAGATTTAAACCGAGATTTTATTAAAATGGATTCTGAAAATGCTTTTACTTTTGTGAAAATTTTTCAAGCCATAAATCCAGACATTTTTATAGATACGCATGTAAGTAATGGCGCAGATTATCAATACACATTAACCTTAATTCATTCTTTAAAAGAACGATTAGAACTTCCTTTTCAAATTTTGACTTACAAACATTTTGTTCCAGAAATGGAATTAGCGATGCAAAAACACCAAATTGATTTATTCCCTTATGTTGAATCAGTTGAAGAAATTCCAGATAAAGGAATCGCAGCTTTTAATGATTTACCACGCTATGCAATGGGCTACGCTTCACTTTTTCCATGTATTTCGGTTACAACTGAAACGCACATGTTGAAACCTTTTCCACAGCGAGTAGAAGCAACTTACATATATCTAAAAGAATTGATTTTATGGACCAAAAAAAACAGCAAAACACTCAAAAATGTTCGTCGTCAAACGTTGGAATCTCTTCAAAAAGACAAATTTTATTCTTATAATTTTCAGCAAACAGAAGAAAAAGACAGTCTTCTGTTCAAAGGATTTGAGCATGGCTACAAAAAAAGTGAAGTTACTGGTTTAGATAGATTATACTACGACAGAACAAAACCTTTTGAGCGTAAAATTCCATATTTTAACAAATTCAAAGCGCAAGATTCTGCAAAAATCCCACAGTTTTATATTGTTGGATATCAATGTAAAGATGTCATTTCTCGCTTAAAACAAAATAAAATCGAAATGCGCCAATTAACACAAGATTCACTAATAAATTTAAGCTTTTTTCAAGTGGAAGATTACAAAAATGGTTCAAAACCTTACGAAGGACATTTTTTGCACAGAGAAATGAAAATCAATGAAAAAATTGGAGAAGTTCAACTCAAAAAAGGCGATTATTTGATTTCCACAAAGCAAGAAAAAAAGAAATTTATTTGTTCCGTTTTAGAACCTGAAGCTGAAGACAGTTACTTTGCTTGGAATTTTTTCGATTCATACCTGCAAGAAAAAGAATATTTTTCCGATTATGTTTTTGAAGATTTAGCTGTTGAAATTTTGAATCAAAGTTCAGAATTACGTTCACTATTTGAAGAAAAAAAGAAAACTGATTCTAAATTTAGAGAAAGTCAGTGGGAACAATTGTATTTTATCTATCAAAATAGTGTTTATTTTGAAGAAAGTTTTATGAGATTACCGGTTTTTAAAGTTTATTGAAAAAATTATCCAAGCCAAAAAATTCAGCTTGGATAATTGATTTTTTTCTAATTCTGAATAATTACTTTAACATTATTTTCAAAATCTGATGTTTTAATTTTTAGAAGATATATTCCATTTGAATAATTTGATATATCAATTTGATTCGTTTGTTTAAATTCCGCAATTTTATTCCCTGTACAATCAAAAATTATTAAATTTTCAATTTCAGATTGACTTATTCCATTGATTTTAATGAAATTTCGAGCAGGATTTGGGAAAACTGAAATCAATTTTTCGATTTCTACTAAACCAACTTCGATTGTGCAATCAATAACATCAAATGAAGTTGAAATTGTTCCAGAACAAGATTTTACGTCCGTAAAATTATAAGTAATTATGTTTTGACCAAGAACAGCATTTGAAGGATCAAACGAAACGATCGGTAAACCATTTAAACTATAAATTCCGCCAGCTGGCAAACCTTGATTCAATGTAAACGCAGCTGAAGTATCACATACATCAGAAATTGCAGTTAATGTTGGAATTGGGTTTGCGTTAACAATAACTTCCGTTACAGCAGAACTTACCAAGCATGTATTTTGCGTGTAGGATACAAAAATAGATTCACTACTTGAAACCAAAATACTTGGAGTAGTTTCTCCCGTTGACCACGTAATACCAGATGTAATGTCAGAAATTAAAGTGACATCATCTCCTTCACAAAATTCTAGAGATCCAGTTGCTGTGATTATCGGTAAAGGTGCATTTTCAATATTAATTGTCAAATTTAAAGTTACAATTGAATCGCAAGTTGCTGCATTTTCTAAAGTTGCATAATACACACCACTTGTTGTATAAGTTTGACTATTTGCAGACCAAAAATAACTATTGCAAGCAACGATTGTTTCTGAACCAGTTGTTGCTTCATTGATTGAAACTACAAAAACATTTGAGGTATCAATTAGAGAATTTAAACATACGTTACTGCTAATTAATTGACAGGTAATTGAATCACCTTCTGATAAATTTGAAGAGAAAAACGAACTAGAATCAGCGCCAATTATATTATTTCCATTTAATTTCCATTGATAAGTTGGGAAAGTGCCCCCATTTATAATTGCTGTAGAGAAATAAATTGTATCTCCCGAACAAACTGAATTTTGAGAGGCAGAAATTGTAATTGTTGGACTATCCAAATTTTCATTTATAAAAACGGGAATGATAATTGTATCTGCTAAATTTCCATTATTTGAAATTAATTGAACGTTAAACGTTCCTTCTCCAGCATAAATATGCGAAGGATTTTGAAGTAAACTTGTATTTGATACACCACTTGAGGCATCATCAAAATTCCAAGAAAATTCTTCTGAATTTAAGCTTAAATTTTGAAACTGAATTGTATCACCAATGATTGGACAAACTGGATAATAAGCAAAAAGAGCAGTTGGTTGATAATAAATTTTATCTGCTAAATATTCTATTGAAGAAGCTACAAATACCGCGTTTATTTGATCTTTTCGTACAATTAAAAGTGGGTATTTTTTAGATGGATCCAACCATTTTAGCTCTTTGTACACAATTGTTGTTGTGGGATATCCAACCCCATTTATTGAAAAACTATCAATTTGAGTGACAGTAGATTCTAATTTCAAGGCGTTTGTAAAAGTTCCATGAGGTGTAATTACTGTTCCACTTCCAATAACTCGATTTACACGTTTCAATTCTGTATTTCTAAAATAAACATTTGGAATATTTGTTGAATAACTAGAATTCGAAGAATCAATATACCCAAAATTCATAGGGAATTTATACAGGATATCAGGCGTATTAAAGGTATTTTTTATACTTATTGAAGTAGA
>CAMBRH010000029.1 GCA_945870115.1 Chitinophaga pinensis
GAATCATTTCTTAATAAAGATGCTCTTTTGATGATATCTTTGTCAGTTGAACCTCTTGTAACGATTGCTCTTAAACGCAATTGTTGTCCTTTTCCTGCTTGTTTGATTAACTCACGAGCAGCTAAACGACCAATACGACCAAAACCATAAAGAACAACATCTTTTGGTTCGATATTATTTGTTTCGTTAGAAAAGTACGTGGATAATTTATTGATTAAAAAATCTTTTTTGGAAGCATATTTTGATTCTTCAGCAAGCCATTCACTAGCCAGTTTTCCAATATCCAATTTTGAAGGAGCCAAATCCATTTTGTAGATTTCTTCAGCTAATTCAGATGTTGTAAAAATATCAATTGGTCTGTTTACAACTTTTTTAGCGTATTCATGTAAATTTAGAATCTCAGAAATGGTGATATCCAATAAGTGATTTCTAAACAATACTAATTCAACACCTTTGTCATAAAGTAATTCTCCCGTTTTACTCGCTAACAATACCGCCGCACGTTCCTTTTTTACATGTGCATTTAATTCTTTTTCGTAACCCAATACAGTTTCCATTTGTTTGTTTATATAATTAAAAGTTAAAAATTGATATTAATCGTCTTTAAATATGTTTAAAAATTTATGTCAAAAAAAATAAAAAAAAGGGCCGCAAATTACTTGCAGCCCAAAATATATTAACCTAAATAAGATTTCAACAACTTATTTCTCGAAGTGTGTCGAAGTCTTCTAATTGCTTTTTCTTTTATTTGCCTCACGCGTTCACGTGTTAGATTAAATTTAGAACCAATTTCTTCTAAAGTTAATCCATGATTCATTCCAATTCCAAAGAACAAACGAATAATTTCTCTTTCTTTATCAGTCAAAGTACTTAATGAACGTTCAATTTCTTTTTGTAAAGATTCAGCCATTAAAGCGTGATCTGCTTTCGGCGCATCAGCATTTGCCATTACGTCCATCAAGGTTCCACCATCTTCATTTGAAGACAAAGGAGCATCCATTGAAACGTGACGACCAGATACACTCATACTTTCCTTGATTTTATCTTCAGGAACTTCAAGCGCTTCAGCTAATTCTTCAGCAGAAGGAGGTCTTTCAAATTCTTGTTCTAATTTTGAGAAAGCTTTATTGATTTTATTCAATGAACCAACTTGATTCAAAGGTAAACGAACAATACGAGCTTGTTCAGCTAAAGCTTGAAGAATTGATTGACGAATCCACCATACAGCGTAAGAAATGAATTTAAATCCACGTGTTTCATCAAATTTTTGTGCTGCTTTTATCAAACCTAAGTTACCTTCATTAATTAAATCTGGTAACGTTAAACCTTGATTTTGGTATTGTTTTGCAACTGAAACCACGAAACGTAAATTCGCACGAGTTAATTTTTCTAAGGCTTTCTGATCTCCGGCCTTAATCTTGCGTGCTAATTCTACTTCTTCTTCAGCTGTAATAAGTTCCTCACGACCAATATCTTGTAAATATTTATCTAATGATTGACTTTCGCGATTTGTAATCGACTTGGTAATTTTAAGTTGTCTCATGCTTACTTATTATCCCTTTTTTGTATCAGCCATTGCTGAATTTATCCGAAATTGAGTGCAAAGGTACGACGAAAAATCCTTTGTTTCCAAATATATTTTACGTTTTTTTAATCTTTTTTAAAGAAATTTCACTCAGCAATAATCGTACCTAAAATAGAGTTCTGGAAATTAAAATGTAACTAAAAATTCAGAATTCAGAGTTCATAACTCATAATTCATCACTCATTTCCCACAACTTTTTTCGGCTTTTTTTTCCAAACGCGCTTTTTCTTAGTTTTCACGGTACTTGTGCTAAATTCTGGTCCAGCACCCAACTCTTCCGGAAGTTTTACCTGCGGAATTTGTGCTTCAATTAATTTTTGAATCGAAGCCAGTTTACGCATATCTTTTTCATTTACAAGCGTAATCGCTTCACCTTTTGTGTTTGCTCTTGCAGTTCTTCCTACTCTGTGAACATAATCTTCGGCATCAAAAGGCGTATCATAATTGATAACCAAATTTATTTCTTTGATATCAATTCCACGACTCATAACGTCAGTTGCAACAATGATTCTGATTCTTTTAGAGCGAAATCCTCTCAAAACTTCTTCTCTTTCTTCTTGATCTAAATTTGAAGAAACTCCAGTCGATTTGAATCCATTTTTTCTCAAACCAGTAACAATTTCATTCACTTTCATTTTCGAAGAAGTGAAAATGATGATACTTGTATATTCTGTTCTTTCGCTTAAAATATGTTTAATCAACGAAATTTTTTGATTGTCGTGACACAAATATACTGACTGTTTTACACCTTCAGCAGGTTTTGAAATTGACAAGGTTATTTCTTCTGGATTTTTAAGTATTTTTCGAGCTAAATCCCTGATTTTTGTTGCCATTGTTGCACTAAAAAGCAGAGTTTGTCTATTTTGAGGAAGTTTACTGATGATTGTGTCCAAGTCTTGCGCAAAACCCATGTCTAACATTTTGTCAGCCTCATCTAAGACCAAATGTTTTACTTTCGAAAAATCAACATAACCTTGATTAATGTGCGATAATAATTTCCCTGGTGTTGCAACAATTATATCAGTTCCATCCTTTAATGCTTCTTTTTGATCGTCCCAGTTTTTTCCATCACCTCCGCCATAAATTGCTTTTGAACCAACAGAAACAAAATAAGATAATCCTTGAATTTCTTGTTCAATTTGAACGGCCAATTCACGTGTTGGAACAATAATTAAAGTATCAATTGAATTATCTTCCTTTCCTGTTAATTTATGTAAAATAGGTAAAATGAAAGCGGCAGTTTTTCCAGTTCCAGTTTGCGCGCAAGCAATAATATCTTGATTATTAAGTATTTTTGGTATCGCTAATTCTTGAATTGGAGTTGCATTTACAAATCCCATGTGAGAAATTGCTTCTAATATTTGTTCGTTTAATTTTAAATCTTCAAATTTCATAATGCAGTAAAATTAAACATAATTGATGAATTAGAATAATTTTGTCAAAAACAGATAAGAGGATTTCTTTCTTTATTATTTGTTTTTCAATGCATAGAAAGAATTAACTAAAAATTGAAATGATTTTAATTTGATTATAAAACATTGAAAATAAATTTATTAACTTGTTTTTGTGAATGTCATTAGATGAAAAAAAGCTTATTTTTCAAATTAATAGCATGATGTTTCTCGGGGAATTACTATCTTCATGCCGTTTTTAGATAAATTTAAATATTAAACACTTCATAAATGAAAGCATTTTTTCAAAAAAATTGGATCCATTTTGCAATCGTTGCAATCTTCTTTATTGTTACTTTTTCATATTTTAACTTGCAATTTGACGGTTATGGTCTGAAACAACACGATATTGAACAGTTTAAAGGAATGTCACATGAAATTATTGACCATCGAGAAATAACTGGTAAAGAAACAATGTGGACAAACTCCATGTTTGGAGGAATGCCAACAATGCAAATTTCATTGATTTATGAAGGGAATTTAATTAGTAAGGTGGTTCAAGAATTTGTAAAAAGTTTTCCTCCACCAGCTGGTGTGATCTTTTTGTATATGATTGGTTTTTATATATTTGCTTTATGTTTGAGACTAAATCCTTGGGTTGGTCTTTTAGGCGCTTTGGCTTTTGGTTTTTCAACTTATGATGTAATAATTATTCAGGCAGGACATAACTCTAAAGGTTTGGCTGCTGCGTTTATGGCTCCTGTAATTGGTGCTTTTATCATGGCTTTCCAACGGAATATGAAATGGGGGATTTTGCTCTCCGCACTTTTTATGACAATTGAAATTTCCATGAATCACTTACAAGTAACTTATTATTTAGGATTTTTAATTATTGCATTAGGAATTGTGATGTTTATTGATGCACTTCGTAAAAAAGAATTTAAGAAGTTTTTCATTACATCAGGTGGAATCGCAGGTGCTTATATTTTAGCTTTGATGATTAATTACGGCAATATTTCACTTACAAATGATTATGCAAAACATACGATTCGTGGAGCGAACGATATTACTACAAATCCTGACGGAAGTTCAAATGCGGTAAATTCAACTGAAGGTTTAGACAGAGATTATGTGACGCAATGGAGTTATGGTATTGGAGAATCTTTCACAATCATTTCTCCTTATGTAAAAGGTGGTGGAACAGTAGTTTTAGGTGATAGTCCATTTGCTGAAGATGCGCAAAACTTGGATATGAAAGCTTCTTCGTTAAATGCAGTGATGCAATATCCTGTTTATTGGGGAGATCAACCAATAACTTCTGGACCAGTTTATGTTGGAGTAATTGTTGCTTTTTTAGCCTTTTTAGGACTTGTTTTTATTAAAAGTCCAATCAAATGGGCTCTTTTAGCAGTTACAATTTTAACTTTAGCACTTTCTTGGGGTAAAAATTACATGGGATTGACAAATTTTTTCCTAGACAATATTCCAGGTTACAATAAATTTAGAGCTGTAACAATTATTTTAATGATTGTGGAATTAACAATCCCAATTTTGGGCGTTTTATTCTTAAATCAATTGGTAAAAGAGCGAGAAAATTTAATTAACGAAAAGAAAAAATTCTTAATTGTTTCAGGGGTTTTTGTGGCATTTTTATTAATCGTTAAAGTTGTTGGTTTAGGGGATAATTATCTTTCAGCAAATGATTCAAAGCAGTTTGAACAAATCGAAGCAGGAAAATTAAATGTAAAAGATGGAATTAAGAAACAAATTTTAGCAATGGCTCCAGCTGAACAGCAAAAATATGGAGTAAACGTTAATGATGCAGCTCAATTGAATCAATTTATAGAAGTACAATATGAACAATACGTCAGTCAAAATCCACAATTAAGTATTTCTGAAGCTGATGTGAAAACAGTCAGAGAATCTATTTTCTCTTCAAGTATGAATCGTTCGATTTTATTCTCAGTTCTTGCTTTTGGAGTTTTAGCTTTGTTTTTCTTTACGCAAATCTCTTCGGTTTATATCATTTTAGGA
This sequence comes from Chitinophaga pinensis, assembly GCA_945870115.1. Classification (GTDB taxonomy): domain Bacteria; phylum Bacteroidota; class Bacteroidia; order Flavobacteriales_D; family Crocinitomicaceae; genus M2408. The sequence continues at coordinate 5,011 of CAMBRH010000029.1, forward strand.
CTTACGGTTTTAGTTGCTATGGATTTGATTCCAGTTTCACGTAATTATTTAGGAAACCAGGAACAAGGTTCAGGTTATAAATATTGGGATATTGCAGCAAATGCTTTATATCCAATTGCTTCAAATTCAGCTGATTTGCAAATATTAGAGATGGAAACGTCTTTAAATCCAAATTTAGCAATGAAAGTGAAAGAAGGAGAAAAACAAGGGCAAGCAAAAGCTTCTTATTTATCTTTTAGCGGAAATGAAAAAAATCGTGTTGTTGATGCGTATAAATTTAGTGCCTTGAATAGGATTTCTAATTATAGAGTTTTTGATTTCTCAGGAGGATTTAGCAGTGCAAATCCTTCTTATTTCCACAAATCATTGGGTGGTTATCACGGAGCAAAATTGAGAAATATCCAAAATTTATATGATTTCCACTTGTCACAATCAAACAATAAAGTATATGACATGATGAATGTGAAATATTTTATTCAAGAAACAGAACAAGGAAAAGTTGCAAATCCAAATATGACTACTCTTGGAAATGCTTGGTTTGTTAAAAAAATCAATGCTTTTGAAACTCCTGATGACGAAATAAGAGCTTTAGGAAATCAATTTGAAGTGAAAAATATTGGTCAGGGAACTTTAGTTGTAAACGGAAAAGTGAAAACGAATGCTAGAGTTTATGGTTCAGAAAAACTAAAATATGTCTTGAAAGGTGATAGTTTAGATGTGCGTTTAACAAACGGAATGTCTGAAGGAATGGAAGCATTATTTGTGATGGATATCAACGGAAAAACGAATTTAATTCCAAAGATGACAATGGAAATGGATACTGCAAAATCATTTTTAAGACTAGTTGAATTAGAAGTTACGGACGAATTTAAGCCTGCGGAAGAAGCAATAATGTTGAAATCAGAAGCTAAAAAAGTAAAAAGCAGAACATTTACAGGAAATGGAAAAATAACAATGAAAAGTTATGAGCCAGATAGAATTGTTTACGATGTAGAGGCAAGAGGAAATCAATTTGCTGTATTTTCCGAAGTGTACTATCCAGAAGGTTGGACTGCAAAAATCGACGGAAAAGCGGTTGATATTAGAAAAACAAATTATTTATTGAGAGGATTAGAAATCCCTAGCGGAAATCATAAAGTAGAATTTAGTTTCTTCTTGCCAAAATATGAAAAAGCAGGAAGCCTATCTTTGATTGGTAGTTTGATAATTATTATCGCTTTTGGTGTTGTTTTGTTTTTTGAGTTTAAGAAAAGGAGAAATTGAATGTTTAAATTATGAAAATTAATAGATAATTAATTATAATGAATGATTTAGAAAAATATTTTAGACAAAATGATGATAAATTGATCCACAAATGGATGCATTATTTTGATATATATGATAGACATTTTTCTCGTTTTAGGAATAAAAAAATTACAATTCTGGAAATTGGTGTTTCTCAAGGTGGAAGTTTACAAATGTGGAAAAATTATTTTGGTCCTGATGCGATGATTTATGGAATTGATATCGATCCGAAATGTAAAGATTTAGAAGAGGAAAATGTTGAAATTTTTATTGGTTCTCAATCAGATAGAAAATTTTTAAGAGAGATAATTAAAAAAGTACCCAAATTTGATATTTTAATTGATGACGGTGGACACACAATGAAACAGCAAAAAAATAGTTACGAAGAACTTTTTCAACATGTAAATGAAAACGGAGTTTATCTTTGTGAAGATTTACATACTTCTTATTGGCTAGAATACGCAGGAGGCCACCGAAGAAAAGGAACTTTTATTGAATATAGTAAAAAATTTATTGATTTTTTGAACGCCCACCATTCACAGCAAAGAAGTTTGAAAGTAAATGACTTTACTAAATCTGTAGAATCAATTCATTACTATGACAGTATTCTTGTAATTGAAAAAAGAAAAATGATTCCTCCAACACACGAAAAGTCTGGTAAATTGAGTTTTCAAAAGAAATCAAGATTCCCAAATTTAGCATCTAAAATCAAAGGAAAAAGTAAGGAAATTATTATTCTAAATATAAATAGAATTTTACGCTTTTTTAGATTACCAATTATTTTTCAAAATTAACTTAAATTTAAAAAAAATATTTGAAAATTTAAATGAAAATTTACATAAATAAAAAAGGGAATTACTTTTTCCCAATATTATACGTTTTAAAAATAATAGAAAAAAATAAGCATTTTTTATTTGATTTTGTAGAAAATGAAAATGATGCTGATTTAATTTGGAATCATTTAAGCGAAAAAACACAAGTTGTTGCTTCTGATTTTTATGATATTGTCGAAAACGATAGGGACAAATTGAATCATCAATTTATTTTTAATAATAAAACAGAAATTTTTGATAATTTCCAAAAGAAAGATTCGATAGCAACTATTTTTTACATGATAAATTGTTTGCAAGAATTTAATTCTAACTTAGAAAATAGTGATAATTTGGGAAGATTTAAATTTGAATCTTCTTATCAAGCAAAATTTAATAGCATTGAACATAATTTGGTTCAAAATGAAATTGATTTATTTGTGAACAAATTTAATATAAAAGTGAAAGATGCAAAAAGTGGTTTTTTTATCTCTCACGACATTGATTCAATTTATGGTTCAATAATTCAAGATGGCTTTTGGGCAATAAAAAACTTAAAAATTAATGTTATTTTAAAATTATTATTAAACGAAATTGCAAGAAATCCTGATTGGAAAAATATTGATAAAATCATAAAAATGAATTCTGAATATGAAATTCGTTCCACATTTTTTTGGATTGTGAATAAAGGAATAGGAAAAAATAATATAAAAAATGCTGATTATTTTATCGATAAAGAATCTAAACTTTTAAATCATGTAGCAAATTCAGGATTTACGAATGGTTTGCATAAGTCTTGCTCTGATATGACAATTAATTCTGAATTGGAAAAAGGTTTTATCAATGAATTTTATAATCGATACCATTTTTTGAATTTTAATGTAAAAAATGATTGGAAAGAAATTTCAGACTCAAAATTAGAATTCGATAGTAGTCTTGGTTTTGCTGAGCGATATGGATTTAGAAATTCTTATGGAAAATCTTTTCAACCTTTTGATCTTATAAATAAGAAACCATTTGATTTTATTGAAGCACCATTAAATTTTATGGATGTTACATTTCATAAATATATGAAAATAGAAACAAATAAAATAGCAAATATTGTAATTGATTTTTATGAGAAGAATAAATATAATTGTGATTTCACATTATTGTGGCATAATAATTATTTTACAAATTATAAATACAATGGTTTTTTGGATGAATATAAAAAAATCATCTTATATTTGAGCGAAAATAATATTGAAACAATAAATCCAAGAGAATTAATCGATAAAAATAAATTAGATTGGTAACTTATAGATTAGCATTAGAAGAAGATTACACTAAGATCAATAACTTTTTCAATCGAATTCACGGTTCAAATAGATCGATAGATGTTTTTTATTGGGAATTTCATAATTGTCCTTTTGGAAAATCAATTTATGTAATTGCAGAAGATGAAGATAGGATTGTTGGAACAAATTGCGTTATTCCAATTGAACTTGAATCGTTTGAAGGTAACGTAATTAAGTCTGGAAAAAGTGAAGATACACTTGTAGATCCAGAATATCGAGGACAAAATATTTTCAATAATATCTATCAATTTTTATTTCAAAAATGTGAAGAACAGGGAATTCAAGTTATTTGGGGCTATACTCCTGCAAAAAAACCATTTAGTAAATTAGGTTTTTCATTACCTTTTGATCATAAACAGAGTTTAGCCGTAAATAAGATTCTAAAAAGTTATAATTATTTAATATCTTTGAATAAAAAAAACAATAAAATTGATAAACTGAAAATTTTGGGTTTATGCATTATGTCTAAAGTTAAATTGTTTGAATTCACAAAAAAAGCAAATTTAAAGGAGTTTAAAATCGTTGAAAATCAGGATGTTACAGAAGGAGTTAATGATTTGATTGTTAGTAATTTAGAGGGATTTAGATCAAGTTTTGCAATTAAGCAAAATAAAATCTTCCAGGACTGGAGAATTTATAAAAATCCAAATTATTTTAAAGTACATACATTCGCGTTCTATAATTCAAGTAATGATTTAAAAGCTTTAGTTGTTTTAAATTCTCATAAAAATGAAGTGGCTTATTTTTGTCAATCATCATTTCATAGTGATCTGACAAATGACGAAATTTGCTGCATTTTAAGTTATTGCAGGAATAAAATGTTTAATGCAGGAATTGCGATGTTAAGAAATTGGCATTTTGATCACACTAAAATAAATGAAAAGGAAATTGAGAATTTTAAAAAAGTAAATTTTATGTTCTTAAATAGAGGAATTACTTTTGTTTGGAAAAATTTAGGAAATAATAATTTTTCTTCTGATAATTTTATTTTATCTAGAATTTCGACTCAAGGTGTTATTTGATTTTTTTCAATTTACCTAAAACTCTTTTGTGAACAAATGAAATTTCCTCAAAGGATTTTGAAACTCCATAAATTTCATATCCAAAATCAATCATCTTAAGCACAATATTCTTAGATTTATATTCCTTCAAATCAAATAACCTATCATGAAATTCTACTAAAATTTGATCAATTGTAACTTCTGATTGAAGAATTGAATCTAAAACGTCATATTCAGCACCTTCAATATCCATTTTCAAAACATCTATATGATTGTGCTTGTTTAATTTTGCCATATCATCAAAAGTTAACATATTTACTTCAATGAAATTAGTTGCATTTGTTTCTGAATGGCTAATTAAACTTCCTGAAACTGCATTTGGATTTTCAGGCATGAAAAATCGCTCAACACCAGACAAATTTGCCGTAATTCCATATTCATAAAACTTAAAATTAAGTGGTAATTTTTGCTCTTTTATAAAATTAATTGATTTTGGGGTAGGATCAAATGCAAAGATATTTAGAGCATGTTTTTTTAAACATTTTAAGTCAAAAGAAATATCTTTTCCGATTCCAATGGAATATAAAATAGATTTTTCACTCAATAATTCTGGAATAATAAAAAATCCACCATAGCTATTTCCATACCATGAGTGATTTTGGATGGTGCCTATCTCAAAATGTTTTACAAGATTTAAATCTGTTTCATTTTTAAGTTTTATTTTTCTTAAGTAAGAAAAAATATTTTGTCTAATTGAATTTAATTCAAATTTTAATTTTTTAAACATAATTTTATCCAAAGACTTTAAATTTCTTAATTACAAATTTTGCACCAACAAAAGTAGTGAAATAATAAAAGATATTTTTTAAATTAAATTCGGATTTTAAAAAAAAATACCTGGATTTTTTCATATTATAAGTTACGTAATAATATTTTGCTCGAATTGAATTTATTTTTTTTATAGATTTTCTCACTTCTTTTGGATATTTTTCTTGATAATTTTCAATAAATAAAAGTGAATAATAATAATCTATTTTACGGTAATTTTCATTAAGTGAAAGATTTTCACCTTCTACGACTCTGTCATATAATGATTTACAAATTTCAATAGATTCATTTTCGTGAAATAATCGAAGTCCCCAGTCATAATCTATCATTCCAAAATGTTCTTCAAATAAGATATCTTTTAATTTTGAGCTATATATTAAACTTCCTAAATATGTATTTTGTCCTTTACTTGACTTTATTAATCTGTCTAAAAAAGTTAGATTTTGTTTAAAATAAATAAAATCATCTTTAAATTTTGAGACTCTTTCAATCTGTTTTTTGTTTTTAATATCTAATATTGTAAATCCTGATGAAACAATATTCACTTTTTCTAAGAAAGGTAAAAGTGTCAATATTTTATCTGAATGCCAAATATCATCATGATCGGCAATGCAAATGTAATCACCACTTACATTTTTTAAACCAATATTTCTTCCTTTATTTGGTCCACCAGAATTAAGATTTGTGCTAAAAATTTTAGCATCGAATTTTTTTAAAATTTCAAAAGTATTATCTTTAGAACAATCATCAATTATAAGTAATTCAATTTTAAAATTCACATTAACTCCATCTTGATTCAAAATTGAATTTATAGTTTTTTCAATATTTAATGATGAATTGTACGTTGTTAAAATTACTGATACTTTTTTCATTCTTTAAGGCTAAAAACATTTAACTATGATTTTATTCTTACAAATTTAATTATTTGTTTGAATAATCATTAATTATATTTATATCTGAAAAAAAATGGTCATGAAAAGTTTATTATTATTTGCAATTATTTTTAGTTTTTATACTTTGAATGCTCAACTAAGCAATTCATTGATTTACAAATATGATTTGGACGGTAATGCAAATGATGCAAGTATAAATCAAATTAACGGAACAACTTTTGGTGCAATAGCGACCGACGATAGAAACTCGAATTTAAATAGTGCTTTAGATTTTGATGGAATTGATGATTACATTGAAATTCCAAATTCACCTTTATTAAAATGTCAATTTCCTTTAACAATTTCCTTTTGGACAAATATTAATGAAATTGATGATGGTATTTTTGTACATTCAGATTTTAACACTGGTTTATATTACGGTTATTGGATTGGTTTAACTGAATCAATGCAAGTTCATGTTAATTTCGGAAATGGAGGGGCTTCTGGAGGTGGAAGCAGAAGAACTAAAGTTTCAAGTCAGACTCTAACCCCAAATCAATGGCATCATGTTGTTTGTATTATACGTTCATATAACGATATGGATATTTTTATTGATTGTGTAAATGCTGGAGGTTCATATTCTGGAAGCGGAAATACTCAAATTGGATATAGCAGTGCGCCAGGTAGACTTTTTAGTGCAATTTCACAATCTGGTAATCCTCCTATGTATTTCGACGGACAATTAGATGATGTTAGATTATGGAATAGAGAACTAACAATTAATGAGATAAATGGATTTTGTTCACCAATTCAATTTACGAATAATAATTTAGAAAACGTTAGTTCATGTACAGAAGTATCATTAGTTGCACCAACAGCAACGGATATTAATGGAAATATCTTAACAGGTGTATCAAATACAGCGTTTCCAATTACCAATCAAGGTATTACAAATGTTATTTGGACCTATACAGATTTAAATGGAAATACTTCTTCTCAAAATCAGGAAGTTACAATTACTGCTAGTATTAATGTTTCAATAATTCAAATTGAGAATATGTTTACTTCATCTGTTAATGCAGATTCATATCAATGGTATAAATGTACTGGAAGTTTAGCAATCCCTAATGAAACTGGTCATGACTTTTCTCCAACTGTTGAAGCTGATTATTTTTTAGTTGTAACTTCTGGAAATTGTGTTGACACTTCAGAATGTTTAAAGTTTGATTTTTTAAGAGTTAATGAAAATGAAGTTACAATAAATAGTTTCCCAAATCCAGTAAAAGATTTTTTAACTTTGAATATTGAAAACCAAATTAATATTTCTTATGTAGTTTGCGACGAGATTGGGAAATTAATTTGTAATAATAAATTAGAAGGGAATAAAATTGATTTTAGAAATCTTTCAAATGGTATTTATTTACTTAAGGTTTTTGAAAATGGAAGAGAAATTTCAAATTTGAAAATTATTAAAAATTAATTCAACTATCAAATTTAAAAAAGTAATTTCATTTAGTAATAAAATAATTTTCAATAAAGTTTACGATTTTTTCAGAAGCTTTTCCATCTCCATAAGGATTGATGGAATTTGTCATTGAATTAAATTTATCTGAATTCAAAATTAATTCAGAAACACCATCTACGATTGAATTGTAATTTGTACCAACTAATTTTACAACTCCAGCTTCAACTCCTTCCATTCTTTCAGAATTTTCACGCATGACTAAAACTGGTTTGTTAAAACTTGGCGCTTCTTCTTGCACTCCACCAGAATCTGTTAAAACTAAATAACAATTTGACAAAGCATAAATGAAATTAATGTAATCTAATGGGGCTTTGAGTTTAATGTTCTCAATTTTTCCTAATTCAGAAAAGACAAGATCTTTTACATTTGGATTTAAATGTACAGGGAAAATAAAATTGAAATCTGTAAATTTTTCTGCTAAATGTTTAATCGATTTACAAATGTCTTGAAAACCTTTTCCAAAATTTTCTCTGCGATGACCTGTTATTAGAATGTATTTTTTTTCCTGACATAATTTGATTAAATCAGAATCAACCTCCATTAATTTATTATGAATTTTATCATTCATTATAAATAAGGAATCAATAACAGTATTTCCAGTTATTGAAATTTTATTTTCTGAAATATTTTCCTTCAATAAAGCCTTTTGAGAATTAATTGTGGGTGCAAAATGTAAATCCGCCAATTTTGAAATAAGCTGTCTGTTCATTTCCTCGGGAAATGGGGAATATTTATCATAAGTCCTTAATCCTGCTTCAACATGCCCAATTGGAATTTTGTTGTAAAACCCAGCTAATGCTGCTGTAAATGCAGTAGTTGTATCTCCCTGGCAAATTAGAAAATCAGGTTTTGAAATAGCCAAATAATCATTTAATTTTGATAAAATAGCAGCCGTTAATTCTGATAAATTTTGATTTTGAGTCATTATTTTTAATTCAACATCAGCTTGAACTTCAAATAAATCAAAAACTTGTTTTAACATTTCTTGATGTTGTCCAGTTGAACAAACTTCGATTTCAAAAAAGTTAGATTTTTTTAGTTCTAAAACTAAGGGAATTAATTTTATAGCTTCTGGTCGAGTGCCGATAACTATTGATATTTTTTTCATGCTAAATAAATAAAAACAAAATTACATAAACAAATAAACTCAAAAATTTATTCTCAAAACTTAAAAAAAAACTTCTATAAACCAAAATTAGACAAGAAATACGTTCTTTAAAAATTTAGAACCTTGTTTTCAAAATTAAAATTGTTTTTTGCCAAATTTAATAATATATTATGTTATTTTTGCATATATAACAGTTATAAATCAAACTTTGATGTTCATTTAATGGGCTTTATACAAAAAGACGCTTTACGAACAATGATAATAACCTATTTAGGTTTATTATTAGGATATTTGAACAAAGGAATTCTTTTTGTTTTAATTTTAAGTACCGAAGAAATTGGATTGATAAACCTAATTTTGAGTGTTGGGCTATTGTTTGCTCAACTTTCAAATTTAGGTGCAATAAATGCAATTGCAAAATTTTTGCCTTTTTTCAGGGAGAATGATGAACAAAAACAGAACTTTTTTGTGCTGAATTTGATTTTTGTTTTCGCTGGAATATTATTATTTTCTTCAATCGTACTATTACTTCAAAATCAAATTGTAGCCTATTATTCAGAGAAATCGGCTCTTTTTGTTGATTATTATTATTGGATTTTACCAATCGGAATTGCAAATGTTTTTTTCTTGGTTTTTGAAGCCTATTTAAGATCCTTATTCAAAAATATTTTATCCGTTTTTATGTATGAGTTTATTTTACGGATATTAATCACGATTTTATTGACAATTTTGGCTTTTGATTTAATTAATTTCAATCAATTTTTTATAATTCATGCGTTGATTTATTTTGTACCATCACTAGTATTGTTAGTTTATTTGTATAAATCTAATGAAATAAAATTCAATCGTAGTACTCTCAAAATATCTAGAAAATTTAAAAAAATTATTTTTTCATTTAGTTTGTTTAGTTATACAAATACGATTGGTGGATTAACTGTCATCACGATGGATGCTTTAATGATAGCCTATTTTATTGGATTAAATGAAACTGGAGTTTACACAACAATCATTTATTTGACCAGTGCAATGCAGATTCCTTATAAATCTTTGATGCGTATTACAAATCCATTGATTCCGCAATATTGGAAAGAAAAAGCAATGGATAAAATGAGCGAATTATATCAAAAAGTAAGTTCAATATGTTTGGTAATCGGCTTATTTATGTTTCTTTTAATATGGGTAAATCGAGAGGAATTATTTTCATTTTTACCACAAGAATATCAAGTAGGAATTTGGGTGTTTTTATTTTTAATGGTTGGTCGATTAGTTGATATGTATTTTGGATTAAATGGTATAATCCTAATTACCTCCAAAAAATTCAAATACGACATTGTTTTCACCTTTGTTCTATTGATTTCTGTTTTCGTTTTAAATTATTTCTTAATACCAATTTACGGAATTATTGGTGCTGCAATTGCAACGAGTTTTGGTTTATTAACGTATAATTTTTGTCGCTTGATTTTTGTTTATGTTGCTTTTAAAATTCATCCCTTTACTTGGAAGCAAATTAAAGTTATTTTATTGTTTACACTTATTTGCGTTTCATTTGAATTTAGCGGACAAATTTTCCAAAACAGATTTTTAGAATTAATTTTTAATTCCTTTTTTGTATCTGTGAGTTTTTTAGGATCGATTTATGTATTAAATTTGGAGCCTGAAATTAATAATTACCTAAAAACAGGATTTCAATTCATCAAATCAAAAAGAAAATCATGATAAATAAACTATTTTTAGTAACATTCTTATTTACCAGTTTTAATATATTTTCTCAAAAAGTGATGTCTATTGAGGATTCTGAAAAAACATATGCGAAAGATTCTCTTCAAGAATTGTATTTTTATCGTATAATGTCTGATGAAATAACAGAATGTTTTGATGTAAGTCCTGAATTATTTTTGGTGGAGTGGTCAAAATTCACAAGAGAAATCACAAAATACATGAAGGAAAATAATTTTTTATTTGGTAAACAAATGAAAGGATTAATTGAGGTTTATTTTAATAAGAATGGAAACATTGATTATTTTTTTATTTCACTAAGAGATCCAGAATTCCCAAAAGAAAAATTTGATAAAATGCTTAAACTTTTAGGGGAGTTTTCTAAAGATTACAAATTTACAATTGAAGCCAAACAAGCCTTTTCAAACATGGGAGGAATAAGCTTTGTGCAGTAAGAATTAAGAATTAAGGTTGTATTTAGATACGAAATTTTTCATTTTTACTTCTTCTCTTTTTACTTTTAATTCTACATTTTTCACTTTTCACTTTTCACTTTTCTCAAGGGTCTTCAGGTTTAATAGCACCTGAAATGATTCCATTTTTAGGAACATTTTTCTGTCTTCTTTTCTTTTTAATTGGATATTTTTTTGCTCCTTGTTTTCTGAACAAATCTAAGAAATACTGTGCCATTTTGAAATCTTGAAAATTGTTAAAATCTTCTTGGTAGTTTAAACCTGCCCCTTGTGTAAATTGTCCAGACGTTTTTTCTTGAATAACAGAGTTCTCATTCGATTCATTAAAAATACTGATCCTAAAAGTACCATCTTCATTAATTAGATATTCTAAATTAATATCTCCAATAAATGAACTTGTTGCCGTACTTGAATTTTCAACACCTAAACTTCCTTTAATAATTAATCTGTTGTTTAATAATTTTTTCTCCAAACCAAATTTCTGTTCAGTTTCTTTCAGTCCTACATTTACTTTAAATTTATCGGTCATACTATTTAAAGCATCATTTATTTGACTTGAAGCAATATCCAAAGCTGCATCAGAACTTCCAGAAGCATTTCCATTTCCAGCTGTTGGTTGGAATTTTTTGAAGATTAGTAAGGAGAAGAATTGTTTATTTAATTCATCTGGTACACTTTTAATTCTAGCTAAAGCACTTCTTTCACTATCGGTTGCTTTTGGAATTTCAATATCAAACTTCATGATATCTGAATCAGATAATTTACCGGTCAAGTTCAGATAACAACGGACATTCTTAGATTGGGAAGTTTTTGAATCTTCGATATTGGGCATTATATTAGCCAAAGTTGTCGTAACTTCATTATATGTTTTTAAATCTAATTGTGTTTCATAAACATCACCTGACCAAGATATGGTTCCTCCTTTTTCAATTTGAAATATTTGAGGTGGAACTGGCGGCATTACAAAATTATAATAACTTCCGTCTGCAATTTTAAAAACCCCATCCATTTTTACATCTCCAAAACCACTAATATCCATAGCAATATTTCCTTGCCCAAAAGCAATTATTTCATCATGTAAATCTGGATTGAAAATTATTTTTAATTCTGCTTCAGGAGTGACATTGAAGTTTAAGGACATATTTATTCCTGAAAAATCAATTTTATCTGGTATTACTGCTGCTAATTTATCTTTTGGTGTGAATTTTATCCAATCGTTTTCGCCAATTTCTCCAGCTCCATACATTGGAAATTCAATTTTTGTATCTTTTTCAGTTTTTAAATCTACGTCAATGTTTAAGTTGTCAGCATATCCATAAATATTGGCTGTTCCAGTCACATAAGCTTTTCCATTGTAAATATCACCTTCTTTGTGAACCGTATTCATAACTAAAAAGCGATCTAAATTTTGAAAACGTCTAAAATTGTTTAGAGCATATGCATCGTCAATTAAATTGAAGGCTAAATCAAAATTCCAATCGGCAAAATTATTATGAAAAACAGTTCCAACCAAAGCTCCAGTATTTCCATCTTCATCCATAATTGGCATATTATCGATGTAAATTCCATCTTTGTCAAGTGCAATTTCTCCG
>CAMBRH010000030.1 GCA_945870115.1 Chitinophaga pinensis
ATAGATGAAATTAACATTACATTACTTTTTATTAAATGAAAATTTTTCACCCGAATATGCTGATGCAAATCATAATGGTGAGGAAACAGAAAATAATCCAAAATACGAATGGGAAGACGAATTTGAAATCAATGATTTAGATTCTTTTACAATAATTAGAAATGGAAATTTGCCTTTAAGTGGAGAGCTTCCAAATGGAGAGGCTTTTTCTGTGGAAGTCGAAAAAATGTTTGTGATTGAATTAGTTACAAATTCTCAACAGAAAGCATATTTAGGAATTTCTGAAAGCATTTTGGATAGTTTTGAGGAAACAGAGAACAAAATTTCGATTTACATAAAAGATTACGAACCTCACGCAAATCCAATGAATGGGGTTTATATTGCATCAAAGGAATTTCCTAAAGAACTCGTTTTTTAAATCAAAAATTACAAATTGACAAATTACAGATTTCAGATTGATTCGCTTTTCAAAATAATTTTCTTGAAAGCGAAGTAATCTTCCAATCTGTAATCTGCAATCTGCAATCAAAAAATAAAATGTTAAAAATTAAAAACATATCTTTTTCAAGGGAAAATCAAATTTTAAAGAATATTACTTTTTCTGTTAAAACAGGTGATTTTTTTGGAATTGTTGGTCCAAGTGGAGCCGGTAAATCAACTTTAATGAAAATTATTGCAGGATTGTTGGATGCAGATTTTGGTGAAGTAAAACTTGATGGAGAAAAGATCATTGGTCCAAAAGATAAATTAATTCCTGGAAATCCAAATATACAGCTGGTAAATCAAGATTTCGCCTTAGATATTTACCACACAGTTTATGAAAATTTGATTCTCAAAACAACACATTTACAAAAAACAATTCAAAAAGCATATATTGAAGAATTACTAGACATTTTTGAGTTAAAATCTTTGGTAAAACACAAAGCAATTGAACTTTCAGGTGGTGAACAACAGCGCTTGGCACTGGCTCGCGCTTTGGCTTTAGAACCAAAAGTTTTGCTTTTAGATGAACCATTTGTGCACTTAGATGCGCACATTAAGCGAAAAATTCAACAATATTTACTTGATTTAAAGAAGATTAGAAAAACGACAATTATTTTAGTTTCACATGATGGGACAGAAATGTTGAGTTTAGCTGATGAAATTATTTATTTTGACTCGGCTGAAATACAGCGCACAGATTTTCCAATTAATTTTTTCAACAATCCAAAATCTTATCAAGAAGGATTATTTTTTGGTGATTTAAATAAAATTAAATTCAAAAAAACAGAACTTTTTTTCCGACCGAATAATTATTTTTTAGAAATAAATTCAAATGCTAGTGAAGATTTCCATAATTTAGAAGTTAGATACCTTAAATCGTTTTTTTATGGACACTTTTCTCTTTCACAATTTAAAATTACTTCGGGAACAAATAAAAATCAAACTATTTTATTGAAAGAAAAAGAAAATCAGCTAATAAAGGAAATAACGAATATCTTTGTAGAAATTAAATAAGCTAATTAATCTAATAAAATTGAACTCTAACATAAAAAATAAAAAATTATCCTGGTTAGAAATTTTTGCTTTACTAAAAAATACAATTGTAGAATTTTTTAAGGAAAAAACTTCCATTCATTGCGCCGCACTTTCGTATTATACTGTTTTAACTTTGGTTCCTATTATTTACTTAAGCATTATGAGTTTTGGTAGAATTATCGGTCAAAAAACCATGGTTGAAATCATTGCAAAATTTTTAAAAGAAAATGTTGGAATAACTGATGTTAGCGGAATAATTGATTTTCTAGATGAAATTGATTTTGAAAATGGAAGTATCGTAATGCAATTTGTTGGAGTCATCATTATTTTGATTTCTTCTTCTGCCCTATTTGGTTCTCTTAAATTTAGCATCAACGAATTTTTCAACATCGAGAAGGATTTTGACACCAAAAAGAAAGTCATCATGTCAAATATTAGTACAAAAATGACCTCAATTATTTTGTTAACTTTTTTCGGATTAATTGTTGTTTTAACCTATTTCGCCCAAACAATTTTAATTTCATTTGGCTCCAAATTATTGGGTAATTTAGATACTTTACAATGGTTTTTCTTCATGTTTACACAACATATTTTAGTAATTTTATCAAACGTATTAATTTTTATTCTGATATTCAAATATTTACATGATGCAAAAGTTGAATGGAAAATAGCTTTAGCAGGGAGTATTTTCACAGCAATTTTACTTTACGTGGGGCAATTATTAATAAAATACTACCTTTCAAATTACTTTTTTGCAAGAGATGGTGGTTTAGCAGGTACTATTTTAGTGATTTTAGTTTGGATGTATTATTCCTCACACATCATATTTTTAGGCGCGAAGTTTACGGCGGAATATGCCAAAGCAATCGGAAAACCAATAAAAGTAAGTTTATAATGTCTTTTTGTGTCGTTGCTTTAAGTTTATAAATTGTCATTTACAAAAGTAAACTCCAACTTATAAACTTTATAAAGCGCCTAACACTAAGACATTATAAACTTACTTTTGAAAAATTCTAAATAATTAATATATCATTTAAATTTAAGTATCTTGGAATGAAATTGTTATTTTTTGCTTATTTTTTAATCAAATATTTGCATAATTAAAATTTTATGATTAATTTTCCGTCAAAATTCAGATTATGTTGATTGGAAATAACTTAAAAATCTTGCGAAAACATTTTGGAAATTCACAAGAAGAAATGGCAAACCTTTTGAAATTAACACGTTCAAGTTATAGCGGATATGAAAATAATGTTGCTGAGCCAAGTATTTCAACTTTGGTTTTGTTGAGTGATGTCTATGAAATTTCACTTGATATTATTTTAAAGAAAGATTTAAGTTTAATTCCACCAGAAAATTTGAATAGTTTGTTAAACGAGCAAACTGACTTTACAGGAAGTAATTTGAGAATTTTAACAAACACGGTCAATCAAGATGACGAAGAAATGATTGAAATGGTTCCTCAAAAAGCCAGCGCTGGTTATGCTTTGGGTTATTCTGATCCAGAATATTTGAAAGTATTGCCAACTTTTAGTTTGCCATTTTTATCTAAGGACAGAAAATACCGTTCTTTCCCGATAAAAGGAGATAGTATGCCTCCCGTTTCTGAAGGTTCATTTGTTGTTGCTGAGTTTGTTCAGAATTGGATGCACATAAAAAATGAAACTCCTTGTATCGTTGTAACAGAAGATGAAGGAATTGTATTTAAAGTTTTGTACAATAATTTAATTGAAAATCAAACTTTTACTTTGCATTCAACAAATCCATTTTACAAACCATATCAAGTTGATGCAAAAAGTATTTTGGAAATTTGGAAATTTGTAAACTATATTTCACCAGATTTACCAGAAATTAAAATTGATGAAAGCCAAATTGGAAAATCAATTCAAGAAATTAGACAAGATTTGACGACAATTATGAATAAACTAAAATGAACTAGATATTAGACATAAGACGAAAGACAAAAGACTAGAGAAAATTAATTCTACATTCATAACTCATCGTTCATAATTCATAACTCTCTCAAGCTCTTCTCTCCCAAATTTGAACTAATTCAACCAAGGTTTTCACTCCTTTTTCCATGTCTTGAACTGAAACGTATTCTTGTTTTGAATGAATTCCCATTTCTCCTGTAAAGATATTTGGACAAGGCAAGCCAATAAATGATAAACGAGAACCATCAGTTCCGCCGCGAATAATCGTTCGATGTGCTTTTAAACCAACATTTTCCATGGCTTCAACAACATAATCTGTTACAAAAGGAACATCTTTTAAAATTTCCTTCATGTTACGATATTGCTCAGAAACTTTTGAAGTATAAGTCGCTCCAGAATAATTTGAAATCGTATTTTTCAAGATGTTTTCCAAACGTACTTCATATTCAGCTAATTTAGACGTATCGTGATCGCGAATAATAAAAGTTGCACTTGCTTCTTCCAAACCGCCAGACATTGCAACACAATGAACAAAACCTTCTCTTCCTGAAGTTGCTTCTGGACACCAAGAATCTTTTGGTAAATCATGAATAAATTCAGCTAAAACTTTCGAAGCGTGAACCATTTTTCCTTTCGCATAGCCTGGATGTGCAGAAACTCCAGTAATATTAAAAGTCATTGAATCTGCAGAAAATGTTTCATCTTCAATTGATCCAAGTTCCCCACCATCAAGCGTATAGCCATAGTCAGCATTCAATTTTTTTATGTCAACTTTATCAACTCCACGACCAATTTCCTCATCTGGAGTGAATAAAATTCTGATTTTTCCGTGAACAATTTCAGTATTTGTAGTAATATATTGTGCAAAATCCATGATAATCGCAATTCCAGCTTTATCATCAGCACCCAAAAGTGTCAATCCACTTGCTGTAATGATGTCGTCACCAATTTTTTCTTTCAAATATTTTTGACTTTCGGTTGTTATCACAACAGAATTGTCGTCAGGTAAAACCATCGGACTTCCATCCCAATTTTTATGCAAGATAGGTTTCACATTTTTCCCACTGCAATCTGGCGCTGTGTCCATGTGAGAACAAAAACAAATAGTTGGTACATTTTTCTCAGTATTGGATGGAATTGTTGCATAAACATATCCCCATTCGTCCATTTCTGCATCAGAAATCCCTAAATCCAATAATTCTTGAACCAATACTTTCCCCAAATCTTTTTGCTTCATCGATGAAGGAGTTGTGTCAGAATTTGGATCTGCTTCAGTATCTATTTGTACGTATTTGAAAAATCTATCTGTAATTGTCATTTTTATTTTTTTTGTAAAAGTAAGGAAATTTTGAATTAAAAATCAAAATAAGAAATTCAAAATCTATAATAAAAAGATGTTCTAATATTCACACCCCATCGATTATCTAATATTAAATCAGTTTTAGAAATTGGTGAATTTAGATGATAATATTCTTTAATTTTATTTTCTTTCCTGAACACTGCTCCAATATTGAAATCAAAACCAAAATCATTTCCAATTTCCATACCCAATGATGCACCTAGATCAAAAAAATGTCCAAATTGTTTAACCAGTAAATTCTCTTTTAGCGGATATGAATCTTGAAGTCGAATTTTTCTTTCACCTATTTTTGAAAAACAATTAATATAAATATCAGTATTTTCAAAAGAAAGAAACTTTGGATAATACCTTACCTCAAGTGCTAAATAATTTCTAGTATCAAATTCTGAGAATTCATCGTAATTTTCAAAACTTGAATCTTTGTAAAACTCTTCTTCATATCTCCATCTAAAATGTACAATTTCTTCCAATTAAAACAACTTGGAGTTTAATCTGGTTAAAAGGTAAGAAGCATTCTCCCGTTTCTAATTCTTTTTTAGAGCATTTAAAAAATGAAAAATCACAAATTATAAACGATAAATTTAACTGGTATGAGCAGTTTTAGTTGATTGTTTCGTACAAAAATATTCCAATTTTCATTTTTAACATACTTTATTCTCAAAATTACTTGCCATTTTAAAACAACTTTTTTTGACAGCTTAACTTTCAATCAAATATCAATTTACGGATCATACCTTGATTTTTCATTTTTCTAAAACATGAAATTACCGCAATTAAGATTAGTGTTCCAAATATCATAATGACATTTGGGACTCCAATGTAAGCTATGCCTAGTACAATGGCAGTTATTGAACCTTTATTGCCTATAATTTCATAGTTTGCGCCAGCATTTATTTCTATTGCAAGATAAAGCGACCATAAAAATAAACCTATTAACAAAGCTAATGCTATCAAGGGTTTTTTAGCTGTTTCCAACTTTGTCAAAATACTTTCTGTATAGGAAATGTTAGGCTGTATATTCTTAAAATATGCAAAAACTTCTTCTTTTCTTGATTTGTCATTAAAAAGCAATTGTTCCGTAGAATTTCCTTTGAAAATGACTTCTAAATAATTAGTCTTATCTGATAAATGAATTTCGTTTATATAGGAAATTGGTAAGCTGAAAAGTTTAGGATGTGATTTATTTAGTTTAAAGTCAAAAATAATACTGTCAATTTCTTCAGCTTTTGCTTTTCCAAAATAAATTACATTGTTCTCTAAAATAATGATTGAAGTATCATTTTTTTCAAAACTTGTCCAAAATTTATCCATATATTTTTATTAGTTGCGTTTTTTAAAGTTTTATTTTAGTTGCTTGGGGATTGATAACCAGCACGAAAGTTCAATAGAAATAGTATTGTTGAACACTACATAAATGTTTAGTAGGATACATTCTACTACTGCTGCTACAACCGCTTGTTAATATCAATTGTTTATTGAATAATATGAATTTAATTTCTCTACTAATTCTTTCCAGTTAACAAAATCAGCAATTGCTATAAAAGCTTCTAAATCAAAATAGCGGTTTTTAAATTCCTTTTTATTTAAATCTACTAATTTAGTTTTTATGAATTCCAAAATTTCTTCTGAGCTTAAATCTCTAGGAATACTTACTTGTAATGATTTATCAAAATATTTAAATTGTTTTTTTGTAATTCCTTTGTAATATCTTTCTTTTTCAACTTTCCATAAATCCGCTCTGAATTGATTTCCCAATATATATAAATTCAAGTAACCAATAATATCGTTATATTTCCATGGATTCCATATTGTTTTGTAATAGAAATCTTTCATATCCTTCTCTTCCAATTTGTAACATTTATCAGCAAACTTTTGATAATCGATTTCAACTTCTTTAGAATATTTTTCTCTGGAGCATCTATAAATAGGGATTTCAAAAAAAATGGAATCTTTCATAATTATTTTCTAGTTTGGTTTATCATAATTGGTAAAAAATGATTTGCTAAACGCAATTTAATATACTTTTTTTATTATTTATTTGAATATCACTCATATATTCATTTTTCAAACTATTACCCTATTAAATAAATCATGATTTTTAATTATAAATAAATATAGGTCCAAACTTCGATTCAAAACTCATAACTAATAACTCATAACTAATAACTCACAAACCCTCCTCGTTTTCCTTATCCAAATAATTTTGAACCAAGTCAATTGCATTCGTTACAACATCACTCAAGGCCGTAATAAAAGTTCCATCTTCCACATTATCAATTGCGTGTTTAATTGCATCGGTTTCTACTGGAATAATTTCGTAAGTTACCGTTTTATCAGCCTCTTGGATTCCTTCTAAAATTAAGTTGATAATTTCTTCTTCGGTTCTTCCGCGCAAGTATTTTTCTTGACGAATGATGATGTGGTCAAACATACGTCCTGCGATTAAGCCACATTCTTTGATGTCTTCGTCACGTCGATCGCCAACTCCAGCGATAATTCCGATTTTTTTGCTTGCAGAAACACTTTGCAAATATTCTTCAATTCCTTTGTAACCAGCAGGATTGTGTGCAAAATCGATTAACACTTTGAATTTTTTGAACTCGAAAATATTCATTCTACCAGGAGTTTGCGCCACACCAGGAATAAATGTTTGAAGCGACAAACTGATGTCTTCCGTTTTAAATCCGCTTAAATAACTCGCTAAAGTTGCTGCCAAAACGTTCGCAATCATGAATTTCGCTTTTCCACCTAAAGTTAAAGGAACATGCGTAGCTCTTTCAACTCGGATTTTCCAATCACCTTTTTTGATGGTAATGTAACCATTTTCATAAACAGCAACTATTCGTCCTTCTTTTCCTTCTTTCTGAATCAATGGATTTGACTCATTCATACTGAAATAGGCAACATTACAAGATAATTCTTTCGCTATTTTGATACAATATTCGTCGTCAGCATTCAAAATTGCCCAACCGTCTTTTTTCACACTGCGCGTCACAGTGCTTTTTACTCTTGCTAAATCGTCCAAAGTATAAATATCACTTAAACCCAAATGATCTTCTTGAATATTTGTCACAACAGCAATGTCACAACGACTAAATCCTAAACCAGAACGTAAAATTCCTCCACGAGCGGTTTCCAAAACAGCAAATTCAACTGTTGGATCTTTCAAAATATATTCAGCGCTCATTGGACCAGTTGTATCGCCTTTTTCCATCATGTGATTTTGCACATAAATTCCATCAGAAGTCGTGAAACCAACTTTGTAACCGTTGTTTTTCACAATGTGCGCAATCAAACGAGTTGTTGTCGTTTTTCCGTTTGTTCCAGTAATGGCAATAATCGGAATTCTACTCGCTTTTCCTGGAGGGTAAAGCATGTCAATTACTGGAGAAGCAACATTTCTTGGCAAACCTTCGGATGGCGCCAAGTGCATTCTAAATCCTGGCGCAGCATTAACTTCCAAAATCACACCTCCATTCTCTTTTAAAGGTTGTGTTAAATTTTCTGCCATGATGTCAACACCACAAATATCTAAACCAATTACGCGAGAAATTCGCTCGCATAAGAAAATATTTTCTGGATGCATCATGTCTGTAATGTCAACAGACGTGCCGCCAGTACTTAAATTTGCAGTTGATTTTAAATAAACAATTTCATCTTTTTTAGGGACTGTCTCTAAAGTATAATTTAATTTTTCTAATAAATCCAAAGTATCGCGATCTACATCAATTTGCGTCAGTACATTTTCATGACCGTAACCTCTGCGAGGATCTGAATTTGTTACTTCAATCAAAGTTTGAATCGAATCTTTTCCATTTCCAACAACATGCGCTGGAACACGTTTAGCTGCTGCAACTAATTTATTATCAATGATTAAAACCCTAAAATCAAAACCAGTAATAAATTTTTCAACGATTGTTCTGCGACCATATTTTTGCGCAAATTCCAATCCAGCAACAGCATCTTCCCAATTGGTAACATTGATTGAAGCGCCTTTTCCGTGATTTCCATCCAAGGGTTTTAAAACAATTGGATAGCCAATTTTTTTTATTGTTGCTTCTAAATCTTCGATATCAACGCAAATACTTCCACTTGCAACAGGAATTGAAGCTTCGGAAAGCATGCGTTTTGTTTGTTCTTTATTACAAGCGATGTCAACAGCAATGTTACTCGTTTTACACGTCATTGTTGCTTGAAAACGCATTTGATTTACACCATAACCTAATTGTACCAAGGAATTTGTGCCCAAACGAATCCAAGGAATATCTCTTGCCACTGCTTCTTCAACAATACTTCCTGTACTTGGTCCAAGACGAACCGTTTCACGAATTTCACGCATTTTCTTTAAATCCGCTTGAAGGTCGTATTCATTTCCTGCGATTAAAGCTTCAGCAATTGCAACTGAACTTTCTGCAGCAAAAACTCCTACATTTTCTTCTGTATAACTAAAAACAACGTTGTAAATTCCAGGAGTTTTAGTTTCTCTTGTCCTACCAAAACCAGTTTCCATTCCAGCTAAGGTCTGAATTTCTAATGCAATGTGTTCAATCACATGTCCCATCCACGTTCCACGTTCGATTCGGGAGAAAAAACCTCCACGTTCACCTTCAGAACAACGGTGTTCAATCATCGTTGGAAACATTGCTTCAATTCTCTCTTTAAAACCGTCAATTTTATTTGTTGGTAATTGTTCCATTTCTTCCAAATCCAAACGCATTTGAATTAATTTTTTTCTTCTAATACTCCAAATATTTGGTCCTCGTAAAGCTTGAATTTTAAGAATTTTCATAAAAATATGTTCGATTTAAGTTTAATAAAGTTTACTTGAAAAAAATGCTTTTTAAATTTTTTCTGAAAAGTAATAATATTATTGTTAAAACACAATTAATTAGTGAAAAGTTTTTTTGAAGGAGAAAATGGAACTTTTAATTAATGAAAACTATTTTATAAAAAAATCACTAAAAATTTGTGCGTTTTATCTTTTTATATATTTTTACCAAATGAATATTGTTGGAAAATTAATAATAATTGGCGGTGCAGTTGATAAAGGAAGTTTTTCTGAAACGGATTTAGATAAAAATGCAGCCAATAACCTAAACTTTTTTGAAGCAGGAATTCTTAAAAGAATTCTTAACGAATCAAAACACAAAGAAAAATCAAGAATTGAAGTTATCACAACAGCATCCAAAATTCCAAAAGAAATTGGTCCTGAATATGTGAAAGCTTTGAGTTATTTGAACGCAACTAATGTTGATGTTTTAAATATTGAAAGACGCGAACAAGCAATGGATCCTGAAATTTTGGAAAGATTAAGACAGGCGGATGTTGTTATGTTTACTGGCGGAGATCAATTGCGTTTGACATCAATTCTTGGCGGGACACCTTTTGATGAATTGTTGATTCATAAATATAGAACCGAAGAATTTATTTACGCGGGAACTTCTGCTGGTGCAGCTGCGGCCTCAAATAACATGATTTATCAAGGAAGTAGCTCAGAAGCACTTTTGAAAGGCGAAGTCAAAATCACAAGTGGATTAGGTTTAATCGATCATGTAATTATTGATACTCATTTTGTGCAACGAGGCCGAATCGGCAGACTTTTTCAAGCTGTTGTTGGAAATCCAAAAACCTTGGGAATCGGTCTTGGAGAAGATACTGGTTTGTTGATTACAAATGGAAATGAGATGGAAGCAATTGGTTCAGGATTGGTTATTTTAGTCGATGGAAGAGAAATTAAAGATACAAATTTAACGCAAATTGAAATGGGACAACCAATTTCTATTTCTCATTTGGTGACTCACGTGATGAGTAAATTTGACACCTTCAATTTGACAACACATAAAATGCACATTCATACCTCACAATATACACAAGCAACTGAATGAAAATAATCATCCACGGAGGATTTTTCTCTGAATCTTCAACGAATAACGAAACGAAAATTGCCAAGCAAAAAGCTTTGGAAAGAATTGTAAAAGATTCATATCGCTATTTGGAAAGTCATTCTGCTGTTGAAACAGTTGTTTATGCTGTTTCTTT
The DNA here is from genome assembly GCA_945870115.1 of Chitinophaga pinensis. Lineage (GTDB taxonomy): Bacteria > Bacteroidota > Bacteroidia > Flavobacteriales_D > Crocinitomicaceae > M2408. The sequence goes on from CAMBRH010000030.1 coordinate 10,852, forward strand.
ACTTGAAAATGATGAATTATTCAATGCTGGAATTGGATCACAAATTCAATCCGATGGAAAAATCAGAATGAGTGCTGCTTTGATGGACGGTGAAACGCAAAAAATGAGCGGTGTAATCAACATTGAGGAAGTGAAAAATCCGATTTTTGTCGCGCAAAAGTTAATGACATACGACGATCGTGTTTTAGGAGGAAGTGGAGCAACAAATTTTGCTCGAAAAAACGGTTTTGATGTTTTTTCAACAGAAATTCCTCAGAGAAAAGCAGAATATGAAGCTAAACTAAAAGGACAAGGTCTTGGAACTGTAGGTTGTGTTGCTTTGGATAAAAACGGAAAATTAGCGGTTGCTACTTCAACAGGAGGAAAAGGTTTTGAAATCCCTGGAAGAATTTCAGATTCTGCAACTGTAGCTGGAAATTATGCCAATGAATTTTGTGCTGTTAGTTTAACAGGTGTTGGGGAAGACATTGTAAGTAATGCAACCGCTGCCAAAATTGTAACACGCGTTACAGATGGATTTACGCTTGAAGAAGCTTTTTCCAAAACTTTCAAAGAACTAAAACCTTACGATGGATTTGCAGGAGCTATTGCAATTGACCAAAATGGGACAATATTTCACCAAGATTCACATCCAAGTATGGTTTTTGCTAGTTTTGATGGGGAGAATTTTGAAGTTTTTGATTGATTATTAAGAATCTCTAAAATCTTTTTAACTCATAATTTGTACTTCGTCCGCCTGATTCATCTTGCTGTAATATTCCTTTTTCAATCAAATCTTTCATATCTCGAAGTGCTGTATCTCGAGAGCATTTCGTGATTTTTGCCCATTTAGATGATTTTAATTTACCAACAAAACCATCTAAAACTTTATTAAGCATTAATCTTTGTCTTTCATTTAGGGAAGTAAACTCATGAATTGTCCAAAATTTTGCTTTTTCTAAGACTTTTTTCATTGAATTTTCCGTTTCTAAAAGTGCATTTTTAAGGCATGCTAGAAACCAAACAATCCATTTTGTAATATCTCCACTGCTATGTTGCACTTTTTGCAAAATAGCATAATAGTGCTTTTTATCCAGCAAAATTTGACTAGACATACTGTAAAACCTGTCTGAACTATTTTCTGCTCTTGTAAGCAACATATCAGTTATAGCTCTTGCAATTCTTCCGTTTCCATCATCAAATGGATGAATAATTATAAACCAGAAGTGTGCAATAGCCGCTTTTAAAACTGGATCTAAGCGTTTTTCATTATTAAGCCAATCAATAAAATTTTGCATTTCACGTTCAAGATTCTTTGGACTAACTGCCTCATAATGAATTTTTTCTTTACCCATTGCTCCAGAAACGACCTGCATTTCTCCAGAACGATAGCGAGCTACTTCTATTTTATACAATCCACTATATCCTGTAGGGAAAAGTGCCGAATGCCAGCCAAACAAACGTTCATTTGTTAAGGGCTTTTCATAATTTCGAGTAGCGTCCAACATCATTTCTACGACTCCTTCAACATTTCTGTCAGAACTTACTAATCCTGAAATATCCATACCCAATCGCCTAGCTATTGAAGAACGAACTTGCTGGTAATTGAGTTGTTCACCTTCAATTTCAGATGATTTCACAACATCAAGAGTAAGTGTTTTAAGTGTTGCTTCTTTTTTTGACGAAAAGCCAAGAGAATTCATTTGGCCAGAAATTTTTCCTTGTAAGTTACGAACTTCACCAAAAAGAACATTAATTTTCTTTTCATCCCATTTAAAATCTGTCCAATTTTCTTCTTGATATATGTATTTTGCCATTTGTTTTAAATTGACTTACGGCAAATATAGCAATTATTCGCCTTAAAAATACTGCAAATAGAAAAATTATTTGCAGTATTTTGATTTTTAAGGTGCATTTATAGAAAAAATGTGTTAAGTTCATAACATCATAACATTGCAGGTAAAACATAAATAAGCGGATAAATTGCAATTCCTACTTTGAACGGAGATTTTGATTGATTATTAAATCTTTCAAAAATAATCATGTTTTAATTATCCTTGCTATCCGTATCAACTGCTGAATTATTCGTAGATTTCCGCGATAACTCAATAAAATAGCCTATTTGAAAAAAGTCTCTTCCTGTTTCATCATTTATTTTATAATCAAATTGATGTAAAAAACCGATTTGAATTGATGTTGATTTTGTCGGTTTGTAATTGAAGGCAAATAATAACCTGTTACGCTCAAAATAAGGCTGCTTATCGGTGAAAAAAATTTCGTTACTTGCACTAATTTGAAAAGGCTTATAATCTTTTACCTCCTTGCCAAAAAGATAAGAAAGTCCAAGTCTATATCTAAAACGATTGCGATAACCATTACTGGTAAACCTCATCTCCATTCTATAGCGTTGCTCGACCTTAATTTTCCCTAAAGATTGAGTCATTACAATCTGTGGCCAAACTCTAAATTCATTGTTATTTTTTGGTAAAATGAAATCTCCTCCTTCTTTATAAGTTTGATAACTTCCAGCGGCTAAAGTCAATTTGGCACTTTTGTGAATTTTATAATTAAAACCGCCCTTATATTCATAGTAATGAAAGTCGTTGTAAAATTTTAAAGACCGCAATTGAGCTTCTCCAAAAAAACTCAATATTTCACTACTACTATATTTAAGATTTAGGATGTTCCAAGAACCCATTTCAATTTTCTGCGCACCTACAAAAGTGTTGCAAAAATAAAAAAACAAAATCGCTAAGAAAAATCTCCTCATTTATACAGTTAAAATTAAATTACTTCTATTATATATAAAATCCATCGTGGATTTTTTTGAAAGGCTAAGTTAAACAATTTTGAGAAAATTGTTTCTTTTTGTAGCATAAAACTTTAAATTTCTTCAGTATTCGATGAGGGCTAAGTAAGAAGTTTTTCTTTGTTAAATATTAAAACTTGAACGATTGGAAGTTAAAATTGAAGGCGAAAATTGCGTTTTACTTAATGTCAATAATCGATCTATTGGCTAATGGATCAGGAACTCTATCGCTGCTGGATACTAAATTAATAGGCTGTTAATTTTTTATAAGTTTGGTCATGAATGATTTATTAGAGTCAATCTGCTTTATGTCTAAAAAATAGATGCCAGGTATTAAATCAATCTCAATAGTCCCGTTATTTATTTTGTCCCTGTACACCAATCGTCCGAAACAGTTGTAAATTGTTACATCTAAATTAGCATCAATACCTTTAATACTGAAAGAGTTTTCAAAGGGATTTGGATAGACTTTAATATTTGTATCAAAATTAAATTCGTTCACACCAAGTGGATTTGAACAATTTACTGGAATTGAGTCGGTTGAGTATAAGTTAGAGCAATTATTACAAAAAATACTTTTAAAAAAACAACTAGCTCTACTTGCCCTAAATACACTACTAGCGTTTCTGTAAATTCCATGTCCGCCTATTGTATCTATAGTTATTTCGCTACAAATGTTATTTGCAATTAAATTATTATGGATAGCCCGAGAACCATTTAAAGTATAATGCAGAAAGGAATTGTCAGCATCAATTAAAACTGTTGTGTCTAGTTCTCCATGGAATGCAACCGTGGGCAGCATTTCATTAGTATCCACTTCGCTTGCTGTTATTCCTCCCCAATTATTAAATATTCCTTTGAAAGAATAAGTATTAGTCAAATTATTACCTGATGTATAAAGGTTTCCTAATTCTGCACTTGCTGCTGTTCCGTAATACAACAGAGCAACACTATCAAGTTCAGATTGGTCTGCATAAACCATTCCCAACGCCAATAATGAACCTGCACTTTGACCTCCTAAAAATAACCAACTGGTATCAATCCTAACTGCATTTTCATTGTTTACAACAAATCGAATTGCAGCATGCCCATCTTGAATTGCTCTATATCTGGCCATATACTGGCCATATACTGGCCATATTCGGTGAAATCATATCCAATTCGATAATTTACTGAAGCACAAACGAAACCTCTCCTTGCCATCAGAATGCATAAATCCTTTATATCCCCAGATTGTTTGTCACCTGAAGAAAAACCGCCACCGTGAAACAACATAATAAAAGGGCGCTTTGGCGATGAATCAATTCCCAAATTGGGATAATATAAGTCCATGAGCAATGTGTCGGCATTACCCATGTGATCATTAGCAATGCCAAATTGAATATTGGCTCCAGTCGTAATTTCAGTGGAATCGAAATACTCAAGCTCAGTGTACCTAGTATCACTGCCGCAATATTGTCCAATGGCTTTTCCAATTAAAAGGAAGAAAGCCATTGAAATAATTAAAATTTTATTTGTCATTTTGTCGTCTTTCTTAATTGTTTCAAAATTATTATCTTTCAATAAGTCCTTATTTACATGGAGAAGAGGCCAATGAACTTAGCTTGTTTTAAAATAACTTCACAAATATAATTTTTCTTTTACAAAAACATCTTCCAAAAAATAATATTTCATCAAAAAATCTCCAATCCAAAATTCTATATTCGTATCTAAACCAATCTAGTCTTAAGTCTTCCGTCTTGCAGTCTTGAATCTTCCCAAACTTGCCACTCAACTCAATTTATAACCAATTATCAACATTTTATTTTTCTTTGGAGAATTATTAAGATATTTACACCGACAAATTTTTTAATAAATTTTATAGCAGAATATGAAAAAAAGTTTTTTAGCTGTGGCAGCACTTTGTTTTATTGGAACATCTTGGGCTCAGCGCAAAATTGAATATGTAGAATACGATTTGCCAAACGGTATTCACGTAATTTTACACGAAGAACATGCAACGCCAATTGTTGCAGTATCAATTCTTTATCACGTAGGTTCAAAAAACGAAAACCCTGACAGAACGGGTTTCGCTCATTTCTTTGAACATTTATTGTTTGAAGGTTCAACAAACATCGAACGTGGAGAATACGATCGCTTAGTTGAGTCAAATGGTGGAACTTTAAACGCAAATACTTCTCAAGATAGAACGTATTACTATGAAATTCTTCCTTCAAACCAATTAGAATTAGGTTTATGGTTGGAAAGTGAGCGTTTATTGCACGCAAAAGTTGAAAACGTTGGTGTGGAAACACAAAGACAAGTTGTAAAAGAAGAAAAAAGACAACGTGTTGACAACCAGCCATACGGTTCATTTATGGGAGAAATGTTTAGTCGCGTTTTCACAAAACACCCTTATAATTGGCAACCAATTGGAAGTATGGAACATTTAGATGCAGCGCAAGAAATTGATTACATTAATTTCTACAGAACATTTTATGTACCTTCAAATTCAACGCTTTCAATCGCTGGAGACATCAATATTGAAGAAACAAAAAAATGGATTGAAAAATATTTTGCAACTATTCCAGCTGGACAAGCAATCAATCTTTATAGAGATTACGAAAATTTATCTGACAAGGATTTTGAAACAAAATACAGCATTGCAAAAGCGAAATTTGAAAAAAATAACTTTATCGCTTCAAAAGATGCTGATGCACAAAAAGTGATCAAAAAATATTCTGCAATGGAATGTGTAATTCCAAGACCAGCTAAAACTGAAATTCCTTTAGATAAAGTAATTATCGATACAGTTTACGATAACATTCAATTACCAGCAGTTTTTATTGGCTATAGATTTCCAGAGCAAACAAACGCCGACGCTTATGCAATCGAAATGATGAACAGCATTTTATCTGGAAGTTCAAGTTCTAGAATGGATAAAAATATTGTTGAGAAAAAACAATTAGCAGTTGCTGCTTTTTCCTTCGCTTTTGGAATGGAAGATCCTGGGATGGGAATTGTTGCAGCAATTGGAGCAAACGGCGTGGATTTAAAAACAATAGAAAAAGCACTTAATGATGAAATTGAACAACTTCAAAATGAATTAATTTCACAAGAAGAATTTGATAAATTAAGAAACCAATTTGAAAACAACATCGTTTCTTCAAATAGTTCAGTTGCTGGAATTGCTGAAAACTTAGCAAATAATCACGTTTATTTTGGAAATGCAAATGTGACTAATAAGGAATTAGAAAAATACTTAGCGGTAACAAAAGATGATATTCAACGTGTTGCGAAAAAGTATTTTACAAAAAATGCAAAAGTAGTTTTATACTATTTACCAAAAGAAACTAACTAAAATTATTAGAAATAAAATAATTAAAATTATCATGAAAAAAATAATCATATTTTCTTTTGTTTTAGCTTTCAATTTGGCTTCTTTTGCACAAGTTGTAAAAACTAAAACAACAGTCAAAAAAGGTGCAACAACTAAAGTTGTAGCTAAAACGCAAGAACCTTTGGACAGAGCAATTCGTCCAAAAGCGGGAATTGCACCAATTATCAACATCAAAGATTCAGAAGTTTTCACAACAGGAAATGGAATTACAGTAGTTTTATCTGAAAACCATAAATTACCTCGTGTTTCAATTAATTTAGTTACAGGTTCTGATCCAAAATTAGAAGGAAACAAAGCAGGAGTATCTGAAATCGCTGGACAATTATTGATGTCTGGAACATCAAATCGCACGAAAGATGTATTAGATTCTGAAATCGATTACATTGGAGCTTCCATAAATGCTGGTTCTGAGTCAATCTTTTTGGCTTGTTTAACGAAACATTTATCAAAAGCGATGGATGTTTATGCTGATGTTGTGATGAACGCAAATTTCCCACAAGCAGAATTTGATAGA
>CAMBRH010000031.1 GCA_945870115.1 Chitinophaga pinensis
TTCCAAAAATAAATGTTGGCAAATTATTTCGCAAAAAAATGTGGTTTAAATTAATGTTTACAGTAATTCTGGCAAAAAATTCTCTTATTCATCTGATACTGTTTACTTAAAACTGTTGAATCTCAAACAAAAATCTTACGGTCATTACATTGTGAAAAATTTTTGGAATGATTTGGGCGAACTTGTTTCTGAGGAAATTTTTGCGTTCAATGGTGAAAATGTGACAAACTATTTTTCTTCCAAAGAAAAGCCAATTCCGAAGCATATTGTAGTTTTTTCAAATGGTTATCGAGGTCCGAAAAAGAACAAAGATGTAACGGATAATATGCTTACTAAAAAAGACCGTTTTCATTATTGGTTGCGATTAGATAAAGCATTTGTGAATCGCATTAAACCCGATGATTATTTTTACATTGATGGAAATAACAAAATTAGCACTTCAAATCACCGTTCAATGGCAAATTTTTCTTTAAGTTACTCGAGAATAAAGGCCTTAAGAAAAAAAGATAAAAACAAAGATAATTTCCATTTATTGAATACTACTCCAAACGATGAAGGTTTTTTTGAACGCAAAGAAAAAGGAAAAATCGCTGGAAGAGCCTATTTAGCCGAAAAATGTAATTCTCCCGCATGTGTAGAAATCAAAGATACGATTGACATCGTTTCACATAGTATGGGTTATGCTTATTCATTAGGTTTTATCGAAGAAGTCAAAGAATTTGTGATTTTTAGAAATATGTACATTATTGCTCCAGAAAATGCCTGCGCTGACGGTGGAGATTGGTCACTTTTTTCGGAAGTTTGGCAATATGGAAGTAATTTAGACCAAGAAAATCCCGATCCAGTTTGGGAACAAGATGGAATTGCACCACAATGTGAGGTGAAAGATTTAAAAATTGCAAAAATTGGTGGTAGGGTTTTTATTCCAGAAAACGAAAAACGAAAAAACTTCATCAATTCACACATGTTAAATCATTACCGCTGGATTTTCCAAGATTTAAAAATCGGAGAGAAGGGTTTTGTTTTTTAGCACTAACATTTTATTTATATTAAATTATTTTTTTTGAAATTAATTTTAATAAAATCAATTTTCTTTCAACTTTTTTAGATTTGACTTATTTAAACGAATTTTTTTATATATTTGTCGTTAAATATGCTAAATTAATCAAGAAATCAATTCCAATATTAGAAAATTGTTCACTTGTTAGTGAAAAAGAATTCCCACATGCAACTGTCCGGATTTATTCTAATGGAATATTTCATGCCTATTTTTACTCTAAGGGAATTTTAGACATGAATTTGATACATGAAATCGATTTATTCAATGAAGAAAATAGGGGTCATGCTTACAGGAATCTTTTTGAATTTGAACCTTTAGTTGAAATTGACCCAGAAGTTAGAAAATGGGCTTCTGCTCCAGATGGAAATAAAAAAACAATTGCTGACGCAATTTTAATAAATAGTTTAGCACATAAATTACAAGCAAATTTTTATTTAAAATTCAATAAGCCTGTAAAACCAACAAAACTTTTTAACGCAAGGGAAAAGGCTGTTGTTTGGTTGTTGAAGCAGAAATAATTCAGTAATTTACTAAAATCGACAAATCGGATTCTTTCATTTGATAAAGGATTAAAAATAAAGTCTTAAAATCCTAAAATCTTAGCATCTTAAAGTCTATTTTTCACTACTTTCGTACAGTTAAATTTTAGTACCAATAACTTGAAAAAAACCGAGCAAGGATTTATTTTAAACCGAATTTCATATTCTGAAACGAGCATTATTGTAAAGATATTTACAAAAAATCACGGTTTAAAATCTTTTATGGTAAAAGGTGGAGCAAAAAAATTCAGTTCCATTTTTCAAGCTTTGACTTACATTGAATTTACGTATTATCAAAAAAATGAAGATCAATTAGCTAATTTATATGAGCCCGTTTTGGTCAAAAATTTTCAAGAAATTTATTTTGATCCAATCAAACAAAGTGTTGTTTTTTTTGAAACAGAATTTTTAAAACAATGTTTGCATGAAAATCAAGCAGATGTTGCATTGTTTGATTTTATATTAAATGAATTGGAATTTTTAAATAGTCAGACTTTCAATCCCAATTATTTAATTCATTGGATATTGGATTTAGCTTTTTTATTCGGAATTCAACCTCAATTAATTGATGAAGGAGCCAAATATTTTGATTTAATCAATGGTGAACTCACAATTCTTAATTCGATGCATTCAGAATCTCTAAAAGGTGATATTATTGTAAAATTTGCTCAGTTTTTAAACTGTAGAACTGAAGAACAAATGGAAATTCACTTAAGCAAAGATGAAAGAAAACAATTACTTGAAATTTTGTTACGGTATTTCAGTTTACACATCGATACTTTTAAGAAAATTAATTCTTTTGACATTTATCAGACGCTTTGGTATGATTAAAAAAAAGTCTAACAAAAAAAAGCGATAAAAATTACCGCTTTTCAATCTTTTAATAAAAAGAATTATTTTTTTGGTTCTTTGATAAAGATCTTTGAAAAATCTAATGTTTCCATAGAATTTGTTTCGAAATTCTTAATTTTAGAATTAATCATTGTTATAAAATCATCATTAATCAAAGGCATAACAACCGCCTCATCAATTAAAATTTGATCGCATTTAACAAAATAATCATTTCTAGTTTTAGGATTTTTTTCCTTCGTAGCTAAATTCAACAAACGATCGTATTCCGGAGAATTAAATTTTACGGTATTCATGGTTTGAGAATTGGATCCAATGTGTTTGCTTGCAAATAAGTTTAAAAAATTCTCAGGATCAGGATAATCTGCAATCCATCCACCTCTCCACATTTTTGCTTTCCCTGAAGATATTGCTTTATCTCTTTCGTCTAAACTACAAAGTTTAAGATTAACTGTAATATTTAAATTGCTTTTTAATTGCTTTTTAATTGCCTCATAAAGCATGAAAATGGAATTTCCTGATTGCGCATTTACATAAACATCAAGTACTGGAAAACCTTTACCTTCAGGATATCCAGCTTCAGCTAATAGTTTTTTAGCCAAACTTACATTTAATTTATAACCATTGACTTTCTCGGTAGTATAATCCTCAATATTAGGAACAAATCCATTTTCACAGGCATATCCTTCACCTTTTAGGTAATTATTTACAATTTGATTTCTGTCAATTGCTAGGTTAAATGCTTTTCTAACATTTTTATTATTAAATGGCTCAGCGTTGTGTGCAAAACCTAAATATGCCACACTTAAACTATTTTTTGAATCTATTTTGTGCTTCACAGTCATTCCTGCTTGAGCTTCTTCTAAAGATCCTAGAATGTTTTCAATTTCATCAACAGGAATTTCTAAAACTAAATCTATTTTTTTATTTCTGAAAGCCATCAATTCACTTTTCTTATCGGTAGAATATGTCATTCTAACTTTTTCTAAAAAAGGTAATTGATTTCCAAAGTCATCTTTTTTCCAATAATTATTATTTCTTTTTAATAACACCTCTTTACTTGAAATCGATTCTAAACAAAATGGACCTGTTCCAACCGGATGTTTAACAACATCATTTTTATACATTTCAAAAGATTCTTTTGGAAAAATACCCAAACTAGAATGTGTTAATATTTTATCAAAACCAACGAACGACTCAACAAGCTCAATGATTACTGAATTATCTTTTACTGTAATTCCAGAGACACCTCCATCAGTCAAACTGTTTTTGCTTTTTTTATTAAATTCCTTAGCGCCTTTGATTTTATCAACAAGCATCCAACTCATTTTATTTACTTTCAATCCACTGCAAGCAAAGTCTAAAGCGTATTTTACATCTTCTGGTGTCAATTCTCTTCCATCACCACCTGAAAAACAAGCATCATTATGGAAAAAAACTCCTTCTTTAATTTTTAATGTAAACGTTTTTGCATCAGAACTAATCGTAAAACTACTCGCTAAATTTGGTACTACTTTATTTGTTTTGAAATCTATGCTTAACAATGATTCAAATATCTGACCAGCAATACGTTGATTATAAACATCTGCCGTTGCAACAGGAAACAAACAATTGATTTTCTCTGATGACATAAAACGAAACTCTCCTCCATATTTAGCTCCTCCATTAGCTTTCAATTGAGAAATATCCACTTCATTTTCTGAACAAGAACTTACAAGAATAACGCTTGTTACAAGTAACAAAAATAGTTTAAACATTGTTTTTTTTTTATTAAAGTCAACAAATATAATAATTAAAAAATAATAAAGCGAATTTTTTATAAAAAACCCAATTTTACTCTAACACGATTTAAGACTTCATCAGCTATTTTTGACGCTTTTTTTGCTCCAATTTTTAGTATTTCATCAATTTTTGAAGTGTCATTCATGTAATAATCGAACAATTCTCTTTCATGTTTGAATTTTGTCAGAATCAATTCTAAAAGTGCAATTTTTGCATGTCCAAAACCATAACCTCCTTCTAAATAAAGTTTTCTCATCTTGAAAATTTCATCTTCACTTGCTAAAAGTTTGTATAAACTAAAAACATTACATATGTCAGGATTCTTGGTGTCCTCCAAGCTTTCACTGCCAGTTACAATTGACATGATTTGCTTTTTCAATTCTTTCTCTGGAAGAAACAAAGTAATGAAATTATTGCGAGATTTACTCATTTTTTCACCGTCAGTTCCAGGAACTAATTTTGTATCTTCTTGAATAAAATCTTGAGGAAGAACAAAAGTTTCTCCCATTTTTGCATGAAAACGGGAAGCAACATCGCGGGTCATTTCCAAATGTTGTAATTGATCTTTTCCAACTGGTACAATTTCGGCATCGTAAATTAAAATATCCGCTGCCATTAATATTGGATAGGCAAAAAGTCCAGCATTTACATCGCCTAAACGATCAGCTTTATCTTTAAAACTATGTGCTAAAGTCAATCGTTGAAAGGGGTAAAAACACATTAAATGCCAAGCCAATTCAGTCACTTGAGCAACGTCACTTTGGCGGTAAAAAACCGTCTTTTCTGGATTTAAACCAAAAGCCAACCAAGTTGCAGCAGTTGAGTAAGTGTTGTTTTTTAAAGTTTCACCATCTTTTATTTGCGTCAAAGAATGTAAATCCGCAATGAAAAGAAAAGATTCATTCTCTTCTTTTTTTGACATTTCAATTGCAGGTACAATTGCTCCTAAAATATTCCCCAAATGTGGAGTTCCTGTACTTTGTATTCCTGTTAAAATTCTAGCCATTTTTATTAGTTATGCCCTTCGACAAGCTCAGGGTGAAAATTATGAGTTTAGAATAGACTTAAGACTAAAAAAGTCAGAAGACAAGACTTTATTTTATCTTAATTCTAAAATTTTGTTTCAAATTTGAATAAGTCTTGACTTATGAATCTTGATGTCTTAATATCCTGTGTCTTAAAGTCCTGATGTCCAGATAGCGCCTTCCTTTCCGTCTTTGACAACTATTCCAGCTTCGTTGAGTTTATCTCTAATTAAATCTGACATGGACCAATTTTTGGTTTCTCTAGCTTCCTGGCGGATTTCTAAAACCAAATCCATTACTTTTGAAAGTTTGTCATTTCCTTGTTCCTGAATCTTTTTCAAGCCCAAAACATCGAAAACAAAAGCGTTAGTTTCTTTGACTAATAATGCTAAATCTTCTTTAGAAATTGTTTCCTTTCCATCAGAAATTAAATTTATATAGCGAATTGCTTCAAATAAATTAGCAACTAAACTTGGCGCTGAAAAATCGTCATTCATTGCTTCGTAAAAACTATCAACCAATTGTTTTACATCAAATGAACTTTGGTTTGAAACAGTCAAATTTGGAAGTTTATTTATTGCTTCCATTAATTTATGAAATCCCTTTTCTGAAGCAATTAAAGCTTCTGATGTGAAATCCAAGGTGCTTCTGTAATGAGCTTGCATCATGAAGAAACGCACGACCATTGGGTCAAAACCTTTTTCTAACAAATCATTTTCACCAGAAATTAATTCTTCTGGTAACAGCGTATTTCCTGTCGATTTTGACATTTTTTTGCCGTTTAAAGTCAGCATATTTGTGTGCATCCAATAATTTACTGGAGCTTTTCCTGTTGAGGCGCATCCTTGAGCAATTTCACATTCGTGATGCGGGAATTTTAAATCCATTCCACCGCCGTGAATATCAAATTGTTCGCCTAAATATTTCGTGCTCATGGCTGAACATTCCAAGTGCCAGCCTGGAAAACCAATTCCCCACGGTGATGGCCATTTCATCAAATGTTCTGCTGAAGCATTTTTCCAAAGTGCAAAATCAAGTGAATTTCGTTTTTCTTCTTGTCCGTCTAAATCTCTTGTTCCTGAAATTAAATCTTCAATTTTTCTTCCCGATAATTCCCCATAAGGAAAAGATTCATTGTATTTTAAGACATCAAAATAAACCGATCCGTTGACTTCATAGGCAAATCCATTGTCAATTATTTGTTTGATTAATTCGATTTGTTCAATAATATGTGCCGTTGCAGTTGGTTCAATTGATGGTGGCAAGCTGTTGAACAAAGACATCACCGTATGAAAATCAACCGTGTATTTTTGCACAATTTCCATTGGCTCAATTTGCTCCAAACGTGCCTTTTTAGCAATTTTATCTTCTCCTTCGTCTGCATCATCCACTAAATGACCAACATCAGTAATATTTCTAACATAACGAACTTTAAATCCTAAATGAAGTAAATATCTGTAAACCAAATCAAAAGAAATAAAAGTTCGGCAATTCCCAAGATGAACGTTGCTGTAAACTGTTGGTCCACAAACGTATAATCCAACAAAATTTTTGTTTATTGGTGAAAATTCCTCTTTTTTTCCAGATAAGGATGAATATATTTGTAATTTGTTTTTTTCCATTAATTTAGATTTTAAGACTTTAGGATACTAAGATATTAAGACTCGATTCTGTTTTAAAGTCCTAATATCTTGATGTCTATTTATTTTCTAATCGCTTTAATCCCTGGCAATTCTTTTCCTTCCAAATATTCGAGCATCGCTCCTCCACCAGTTGAAACGTAACTTACCTCATCAGCTAAATTAAATTTATTGATTGCAGCAACAGAATCTCCTCCTCCAATCAAAGAAAATGCTCCGTTTTTAGTAGCATCAACAATTGCTAAAGCAACATCTTTTGTTCCATGAGAAAAATTTTCCATTTCGAAAACTCCCATCGGTCCATTCCACAAAATCACTTTTGATTTCAACAAAACTTCACGACAAATTTTGGACGTTTCACTACCAGTGTCAAGTCCAAGCCAACCTTCAGGAACATTGTTTATTGCTACTTCTTTTCTGTTTGCATCGTTGTCAAATTTATCAGCAATAATGGCGTCAACAGGAATAATTAATTCAACCCCTTTTTCTTTTGCTTTTTTAATAATATCCAAAGCCATGTCTAAATAATCGTCTTCGCACATGGAGTTTCCGATTTTTCCACCTTGCGCTTTTACAAAAGTAAACGCCATTCCACCACCAACAATTAGGTAATTTACTTTATCTAAAAGTCTTTCAATTATCGTAATTTTTGAGGAAACTTTTGCTCCTCCAACGATTGCTGTTACAGGTTTTTCTGTTGAATTTAAAACCTTATCTACACTTAAAATCTCAGCTTCCATTAACAAACCAAACATTTTATCATTGGGAAAAAAATCAGCAATAATTGCGGTACTTGCATGCGCTCTGTGAGCCGTTCCGAATGCATCATTCACATAAACATCACCATGCTTTGCTAATTTTTCAGCGAAAGCTCTATCTCCTTTTTCTTCTTCTGGATAAAAACGTAAATTTTCTAACAACAAAACTTCACCTGCTTGCAAATTTTTACTTTGCTCATAAGATTTTTCAGAAATGCAATCTTCAGCAAATTGAACTGGAAGACCTAAAACAGAAGATGTGTGTTTTAAAATGTGCTTCAAAGAAAATTTATCTTCAAAACCAGTTTTTGGTCGACCTAAATGCGACATCAAAACAACCGATCCACCTTGAGATAAAATGTAATTAATGGTTGGTAATGCAGCAACAATTCTTGAATCGTCAGTTATTTCTAATGTTTCTTTATCCAATGGAACATTAAAATCAACTCGAATTAATGCTCTTTTTCCTGTGAAATTGTAATTTTTAAGTGAACTCATGTTTTCTAAAAATAAATTGCTTTTTACTTGTTATTCTAATTTTGAATGACAAATTTAATAATTCATTTAGTAAACATGGATTTTTCTTGACTTAAAAATTGCATTAAATTTTATTTTTCTCAAAAAATGAATAAATTGCAAAAGATAAAACCAAACTAATTACACAAATTATTTCAGGAATAGAAACAAAGAAAGAAATTAAAAAAGCGAGTAAAAAACCAGTTAAGGCAACAAGAATCCCTTTAAAATAGTGCTTGTAAAGGTTTTTAACGGTTAGAAACTGATATTTTTTAGGCATCAAAAATTGCATTTTATAATTCAAATAAGAAGCATAAAAAACGAGTGGAATCAGAAAAATTCCTTGTGCCATTCCCATATCTTCTAACATGACAAAATTTACTGTTTCTTTGTAAATATCAAAAGTTGGATTGAGATTTGAAAGTAAAAAATAAACACAAAATAGAATTCCAATATTTACAATAACTGGAAAAACCCAATTAATAATTTTAAAATTTTCAATTTCTTTTTTACTTTTAAGTTGGAAAGAATTGATTTTTTTGATTTTAAAAATTGTTAAAATAGAAGCGGCAAAAAAGTCCAAAAGATAAAAAAGTAGAATGTAATAGAAAGTCCATTTCCAAAACAAAAAACCTAAAATTGGAAGCGCTGCTTCTGTTAAAACTTGAATTATTTTGAGTTTAAGATTATTCAAAATTCTTAGTTTTATTTAATTTCTTCAAAATCATCGAAATCATCTTTTTTAGAATCTCCATTGTGAAATTCTGTTTCAACTGATGCGATTGGTTTTCCAGAAATAAGAAATGTAAATCCATTTATTATTTTCATCAAAATTCCAATTAAAACAAAAAATCCAATCACTTTAAAAATAAATCCAAAAACAGGTGTACTTTCAATATCTAAAATACTCAAATAAAACCAAGAAGAAATTGGGTTTTGAGCGAAAACAGGTTGAAAACTGAAGAAAATAAATATTGCAATTGCAAAAATAATGGAACTCACTTCCGCTTTGAAATTAAAAACAGATGAAAAACGTGGAATTTTCATTCCTGAAAGTTGCACGATGGAAGCCATTTTTTGTTTTCGTTGTAATTTTCCAACAAAATACAAAAGCAAAATCAAGGATGAAATAATTAATTCATTGAGAAGTATTTCAGAATCATCCTGTTTATTGATGCAAAATAAAAATGTGACATCAACTAAGAAAAAGTATTGAACAAATTTTAACGAATATTCTTCAATTAATGTTTTTTCCCTAACACCTCGAAGTAAAGATAAAGCGAAATTAAAAATTCCCCAAAGGAATCCAAATATGGCAAAAACTACTCCTAAACGGAACGCAAATTCTATAAATTTCATATTTTTTTATTCTTTATAATTATTCCCAACAATAATATTCAAACTTTTTGGTTTCACTTCGATGTTTAGTTCTTCACGAACTTCAAAAGGTTCACCATCATAATGCGCAATTTTTTCATTTAAAATTAAACGTGCTTTCTGGAACGGAATAATTTCAGCATACTTGGATAAATGGCTTGTCCTCTTAAAAAATTTGTAAATAATAAAAGGAGTTTTCCATTTGGCGAAAGGCTTCAAAATGCACAATTCAAATGTTCCATCAGAAACTTTCGAGTTTGGAGAAACACAAAATCCGTTACCAAATTCAGAAGCATTTGCAAGCGTGCAAAGCACAACAGGTAATTCTCTCTTGAAATTTGGTAATTCAATTTTAATTGAAATTGGTTTGTATTTCAAATATTCTTTCATGACCAATTTAGTGTATCCCCAAAAACCTCTTGTGTGATAATGATCAAATTTTTTTGCTATTAAGGCATCAAAACCATAACCTCCAATTCCTAAAAATGGCTTATCGTTTACCAAACCTGTGTCCATTAAAATGGTATGTGATTCATTAATTGTTTTGATAGCGTCAATTAATTTTAAAGGAATTTTTAAATGTCGAGCTAAACCATTTCCTGATCCAGCTGGAATTATTGCTAATTTCGTTTTAGTTCCAATTAAAGCTGTTCCTACTTCGTGAACTGATCCGTCACCACCAACTGCGCAAACAATATCAAAACCTTCCTTGCTGGATTCAAAAGCAATAGTTTTGGCATGCTTTCTGTACTCGGTATAAATTATATCGTAATCGAAAATAGTATGATTTAAGAATTTCTCAATCAAAGTCGGAAGTTGGTCTTTTCTGCCAACTCCAGATATGGGATTAATGATGAATCTTATTCTTTTTTTCATTTACTTTTGTTTGATTCTGAATCAAATCACGGTTATATCGTTGAATAATCGCCTTGATTTTTCTTTCAGAAAGCTTTGATTCTTTCTTAAAATAAGAAAGTGAATCAGGCGTATCTTTTTTACGAATCTTAAAATTGTACAAATTTCGTGCCTTTTCATTCGAAAAAGTCAACATGTGGTCCTTTTTGAAGTAATGGTAGGTTCCTTCAATGTAGGTAATCGCTTCGGGTTCAGCTGGATTATAATAAGATTTTCCGAAAGAATAAAAATTTGTTTCTACATTTAATAAGTCCAAAATTGTTGGCATAATATCTAATTGCTGGAAAACTCTTGTTTCTTTTTTAGCCTTTAATTTTCCTGAAGGATCAAAAAATAGAATTGGAATCTTATACATCTCCGTTCTTTGATTGTAGATTTCGCTATTTGTAGAAGAAGTGTGATCTGCCACCAAAACAAAAATGGTGTTTTTATACCAAGCTTGTTTTTTTGCTTCTTGGAAGAATTTCTTCAAGCTATAATCACCATAATTGATAGATTCACAAATTTGTTGTGGACCTTTTTTTAATTTTCCTCTCATGTGCTTTGGAATGAAATATGGATGATGTGAAGAAAGAGTAAAAAGTGTTGCAAAAAATGGTTTTTTATATTCACTCAATTTTCTGGCGGTCCAAGGTTCAAAATATTCATCTAAAATTCCCCAAGATTTATCAAAATGAGCATCGTTGTCGTATTCTTTTCTGCCATAGTAATGTTTAAATCCAGCTTGAGCGGCAAAACCATCAAAGCGCATGGAACCATTTGTTGCACCATGAAAAAATCCCGTTTCATATCCTTGTTTGTTTAAAATCGAAGCCAAAGAATGAATTTCGTTTGTTCCATATGGCGAAGAAATGTAAGGATTATCAACCAAAGAAGGAATTGAAGCAACAATACTTGGCATTGCTTCTATTGATTTTTTTCCGTTTGCAATTCCGTTTTTAAAGTATAAACCTTTAGTCGCCAAAGAATCCAAAAAAGGTGTAAACGAATTTTTTGAACCAGAAGCACCAACCCATTCATTTCCAAAGCTTTCAAGCATGATTATGACAACATTTGTTTTTTTTGGCAATAAGTTTTGTGGAACAGTTTTTTGCTCAGGATTAAAAAGTGCTAATTCTATTTTTAAATCAAAATAATCTTTCTCTTCCAAACCACTTTGATTAAAGGATTTTACCATGGTGAAAGGTGTATTTAGAATCAAAGCAGAATTTTCAACACGCGTGAAAGTCGATGCATCAAGCGGACTAATTGGTTTTAAACGAAATCCTCCACGAGCAACAACAATAAAAAATGCAAGTGAAAGAACAAAAATGATGGTTTTTTTTATAAATGAAAAAGATTGTTTTTCGGTTTTAATTTTTTTGTTTAAAAAAGAAGCTAAAAATACAAAAACTGCCAATATCACAATTAAAAGCCAAAAATCTTTGAAGAAAGAACCTATTTGTTGTGCAAAATCATCTCCTCCACCTACAATTGCCAATAAATCTGCAGTCGATCTTTTTTGAGTAAAACTAAAATAAACAACATCAACTAAATTTAAAGCAATGAAAGCGACATTAAAAAAATGGAATAAAAATTTTAAAACAAGTGAATACCATCTTTTTTCGCAAAAATTAAACGGAATCAACGATAAAACTATAAAAGGAAAGGCTAAAAGTGAAATTGTGATACAATCAAACCAAATCGAAGCAAAAAAATCTGTGAAACCAACATGATTAAAATTGGACCAATTAAAATATAAAAAAACAATTCTTGTCAACTGCATGCAAAGCAAAATAATTCCTAATCGTTTGATTAAAACTAATAATTGCGGTGAAAAAAAGTTTACTTTATTTTTCATTTTGAAATGCAAATATAAGGATAAGATAAACTTAAAGATTAAAATAATACCAATTTGAGTTAAAATTTCAGAAAATGAGTAAATTACTAGTTGTTTTTCTCCTTATCTTTGCCTCATGGAAAAATTATGGTATGGCAAAAATTTCCGCTTAGGGGTTTTAGGTGGCGGGCAACTTGGACGCATGTTGATACAAGAAGCAATGAATTTAAACGTGAATATTCATTGTTTAGATCCAGATCAAAATGCTCCTTGCTCTAAAATTGCTTCCACTTTTACAACAGGTGCATTGAATGATTTTCAAACAGTTCTTGATTTTGGAAGAGACAAAGATGTGCTAACAGTAGAAATTGAAAATGTCAATATTGAAGCTTTGGAGGAATTAGAAAAATCAGGAAAAAAAATATTTCCTCAACCAAATGTGTTAAAAATAATTAAAGATAAAGGTTTACAAAAAGCTTTTTATGTAGAAAATAATATTCCAACTTCAGAATTTAGATTAACAGAAAATGCTTCTGATTTAGAAGATAATTCTGATTTTTTGCCATTTGTTCAGAAAATGCGAACAGGTGGTTATGATGGAAAAGGAGTAACAAGCATAAAAAGTCAAGCAGAATGTTCAAAAGCTTTTGATGTTCCTTGTATCATAGAAAAATTTGTTGATTTTGAAAAAGAATTAGCTGTTATTGTTGCTCGAAATGAAAAAGGTGAAATAGCCGTTTTTCCGTCAGTTGAATGTGAATTTAATCCAGAAATTAATTTAGTTGAATTTTTATTTGCTCCTGCAAAAATTAATTTAGATATTGAACAAAAAGCTCAAAAAATTGCCAAAGATCTAATTACAAAATTAGATATGGTTGGAATTTTAGCAGTGGAATTTTTCTTGTGTAAAAATGGAGAATTGCTGGTGAATGAAATTGCTCCAAGACCACATAACAGTGGACATCATACGATTGAATGCAATATGACTTCACAATATGAACAGCATTTGAGAAGCATTTTAAATCTACCTTTGGGAGATACTTCAATTATACAAGCAGGAGTAATGATAAATTTAATTGGCGAAGAGGGTTATGAAGGAGGTGTCATCTACGATGGTTTAGAAAAAATATTGTCGATTCCTGGCGTAAAACCTCATATTTACGGAAAAGAAAAAACAAAACCATTCCGTAAAATGGGTCACATTACCATTGTAAATAAAGACTTAGATTTTGCAAAAGAAATTGGAAGAAAGGTTCAAAAAATGATCAAAGTGAAATCATAAGGGAAATATTTTTCCATAGTTTGGATTATATCATAAAAATAAGTTATTTTCATACCATAGAAAACTAAAATCTTGAAAAAATCCCTACTCATAATTGCGTTATTTTTAACATTTATTTCTGAGTGTCAGCTTTTGACATTTGAAAATATCAATCATAAAAATGGACTTGTATTATCTTCTATCCTTTCAATTTCTCAAGATAAAAATGGCTACATTTGGATTGGAACTGATGGCGCAGGACTTCAAAGATATAATGGAAAACCAATCAGTAAAATCAAAGTTGATGAGAATGACGAACATCATGTAACGAGTATAGAACCTCACAATGATGGTATATATTTCTCTTCTCGCTATTATGGATATTTTCTTTATGCAAATAATAAAATCAAAAAACTTACGGAAATTAAAGGTTTTGGTGAAAATTTAAATATTAAAAAATTAAATAAAACCTTTTGCTTTATTGGTCAATGGAAAATCTTATTAAAAAAGGGTAAAAAACTTGTTCAAGAATATATAATCCCCATAGAAAAACGAAACAATAGTTTAGTTCAAATTATTAAAATAAACAATTCGGTACTCGTCATTGGAGATGTCAGTTCATATTTTATCAATGAAAATAGTATTGTTGAATTAAATACATGGCTAAACAATGATGGGGAATTTAAAGCAAATTTGGGAACTTTTGCAAATAATAGATTAGAATTATTTGATTTTAATTCCCAACAAAAATTACTTGTTTTTCTAAATAGTAAAACAAAAATTTTTTCCATAAAAAAACAAAAATTAAATCAATCCTTTGATTTTTTAAAAGAAACAAAAATTGTAAAAGCATTTAATAAAAGGAGAAAACTTATATTTTTAGATTCAAACAATGAAATATATCAATTTAAAAATGGCATAAAATACATTCCTAAGAATTTTCACAAGCAAAATTTCACTTTTTTTGATTTATTTATCGATATAAATGATGATTATTGGGCTACAACATCAAATAATGGAATATTTAAAATTTCAGATGAACCATTTACAAAGATAGAATTACATTCTGTGTACCAAAATCCTTTAATTTCATTTATTTATAGAACAAAAAATAACGAAGTAATTTTAAGTGATTTTAATATAAAAACATATATAAGTTCTTATACTAGTGCTGGTTTTAAAACTTTTGATTTTAGAATTTATCAACGAACATACTTTCAGGAAAAAGAATTGTTTGCTACTAATAAAGGTATTTTTTATTTAAAAGATGGTGAATTTCTTCCTTTTAAAGATATTCCAAATTCAAATAAAATTATTTACATTTTTGGATCTGATGATAATTTATTTTTTTGTGAAGAGAATAAGGGTTTACATATTTTCAATTCTAAAACTAAAAAAACCAAACAAATAATTGGACGGATTACGGCTAGCCATATCTACACCTCTCAAATCAATAAATTTAAAACGAAAATTTATTTCGGAACAAATAACGGCATTTACGAATACGATTTGAAATCAGAAAAACTCAGAAGTTTAAATAGCAAATTCAATTTAACGGGAAGTTATTCAGGTGTATCGGTTACTGATATTTATGGAACAATGTGGTTTTCTTTAGAAAAAAAATTAATTGGAATTACCCAACGAGAGGATTATATTGAAATCAGTGATAAAAAGCACTTTAATTCAACCATATTTTATAATTTGAATGCCGATAAATATGGAAATTTAATCATTGGAACAAATATTGGTATTTCAAAGCTAAAAATTGACTATTTAGGAAATGTAATTCAGTCTACTCATTACAATAATTTCAATGGTTTTCATGGATATGAAACTCACATGCGGTCAAATTTTCAGGATGGTAAATTCATATATATAGGAACAATTGAAGGTGTTTTTTCAATAAATACAGAAATTTTAGAACGATTGCCAAATCCTCCTTCTCCATTGATTTTTCAAAATAAAGAAAAAGACAATTTATACTTTAATTCTGATGAAGAATTAATTAAAATTAATTACCTGGCAATAAATCCAAAATTAAATGGAATTAGATATTCCTACCGCTTGAAAGGAAAAAGTATTTATTGGAGCGATGTTACAAATAAAACGGAAGCTTATTTTTCGAATTTATCAGATCAAGAATATATTTTTCAAGTAAAATCAACTTTTGATGGTTTAAATTTTAGTCCAACAGCAAATTATAAAATTTACAAAGAAACTCCAATTTGGAAATCAAAATGGTTTATATTATTTTTAGTTTTAACAATCGCTTTGGCAAATATAATTGTTTTAGATCGTTCTAAAAGTTTTGAAATCAGTCAGGTAATAGAAAATCAAAACATTGAAATTAGTTCCAAAATAAAAAGTATTCTTTTAGGTTTTGGGTTAATTGCCGTTTCCTGCTCCCATTTTTTTGCAGGCTATATTGATGATAATTTAAGTGATTTAAAAAATATAAACATTGCAATTACCCTTATTCTCTTTGTTCTTTTTGTCTTTTCAATTACACGTCACCCTTTTGAAAAAATTAATAAATACTTGATAAATATAAGTTTAATTGCAATTTTAGCACACAGTTATTTGGGTGCATATTTGTCAAATATTCATCCCATTTTTGTAGTAATTATTTCACTTTTAACAGCCGTTACACCTTTTGCCCTCAATAGAATCAGGGATGTAATTATCTTTTCTGTTTTTCAAATAATTTGTGTAGTTTCTGTCATCTTTTTATTGGAAAATACTATTTACAATGAAATTTTATTTTTGATAGCTGTTATTGTTTCTGTTTCATTATCGATTTTTACAACATATATTAGAAATGAATCTTTACAGAAATTGATTTTTATTTCTGATGTAATCAACAAAGGAAATATAATTGCAATTGCATTTAATCAAGAGAATAAAATCACATACATAAGTGATAATAGTTTTGAAAAACTAAACATAAAAACCACTCAATATTTAAATAAAAACATCTCTCAATTAAATGTTTTTATCGATTTTACATTAACGACTTCAAATATGAGTTTTGAAACATCGTTTCAGGACAATGTTAATAAAATTGTTATTCCGATGAAAAATCCTCAGGGAAAAGAAATTTGGATTGAATGGTCTTGTGAGACATTTTCAAAATCTATCAAAGTTATTTTTGGTCAAGATGTTTCTGACAGAATAAATATTGAAAACAATTATGAATCTTTGATTGAAAATGCAGAAGATTTAATTTATACAGTTGATATAAACGGAGATTTTTTATTCGCCAATACCATGTTTCAAAATCAGTTAGGTTATAATGAAACAGAATTAATTGGACGAAATAGTTCCTTTATTGTTAGTCAAAAGTACGAAGAGCAAACAAAATTATTCTTTGAAAAACAATTTAAAGAAAAAATCCTGAATACCTATTACGAATTTCCAATTCGTAAAAAAGACGGTACTGAAATATGGATTGGACAAAATACAACCATGCTTTTTGCAGTTGGATCGAAAAAAATAATCAAAGGATTTTTATCTTTAGCACGAGATATTACTGAAAAAAGAGAACAGCAAAAATTGATTGAAGAACAAAACGAAAATATAACTTCAAGCATCACTTACGCAAAAAAGATACAATTTAATTTATTGCCCCATAAGGATAAATTTGAAAAGTTTTTTAGCGAACATGAAATCTTTTTTCAAGCAAAAGATATCGTTAGTGGCGATTTTTTCTGGCTGGATGAAGCTGACGGATTAACTTTTTTAGTGATTGGTGATTGCACAGGGCATGGGGTTCCTGGTTCATTCATGACTTTACTAGGAATTAATTTATTGAATCAAATTATTCTTGAAGACAAAAT
>CAMBRH010000032.1 GCA_945870115.1 Chitinophaga pinensis
AATGCAGAAATATTTAAATTATCAGAAGCTTTAGAAACATCAATAATTTCGCCGTTTTTCATCAATAAATTTATATTTTGCTTGTTTTGGTTATATGCATTATTTGTTAAGGTTTCAGAATAAACAAAATAATCAACTTCTTCGTCTGTCAAAGCATATTTTTCGCGAATTAATTCTTTTTCCATCTGAATTCTTTCTTGTGAAAATTCTGTTTTAGAAATTTGAATTTTAAATAATTCTCTGTTTATTAATTTAGTTGACAAAATAGATAAAACCTTATCATCACTCTCTTGCCAAACTTTTATTGCGGAAGTAATATCAAAATCATCTAATTTAGCAAAAGTCTCCAAAACTAGAGGATTATTTTTAAAATCTTCTAAACGAATATCTTCTTTCAAAAAATATTTTAAGGCAGGACTCGCGAAAATCTCTTTTCCTTCTTGAACCAGTTTTTTTGCTCTTCTGAGAATGTGAATCAACATAAATTCGGCAGAACTAACCGTTTTATGCAAATAAACTTGCCAATACATGAAACGTCGCGCAACCAAAAATTTCTCAACTGAATAAATTGCTTTCTCTTCTAAAACTAAATTCCCATTGTGAACATTCAACATTTCAATAATTCTATCAGATCCAATTTGACCTTCCGTAACTCCAGTAAAAAAACTATCTCTGTTCAAATAATCCATTCGATCCATATCCAATTGACTAGAAACCAATTGATAAAGGAAAGGTTTTTTGCTGTATTTATTTTCAAAAATTAATAAGCATAAATCTAATTTTCCATCAAATTCCTTGCTCAATCGTTGGATAAAAAAACTAGATATATCTTCATGACTGACTTTATTTACAATATCGTACTCCAAAGCATGACTGAAAGGTCCGTGACCAATATCGTGTAATAAAATTGCTAGTAAAACTGCTTGTTCTTCTTCTTTAGTGATTTCATGTCCTTTTCTTCGAATCACAGAAATTGCTAATGTCATCAAGTGCATTGCTCCCAAAACATGATGAAAACGTGTATGCAAAGCACCCGGATATACCAAATGAGTCAAACCTAATTGACAAATTCGACGTAGCCTTTGAAAATAAGGATGTTCAATTAAATCAAAAATAAAGTCATCAGGAATAGAAATAAATCCATAAACAGGATCATTAAAAATTTTCTTCTTGTTATTTGTATTTGAACTTAAACTATTCACTTGCTTGATTTTTATATTGTAACAAAGGTAATTATATTTTTCATTTTACTAAATAACTACTTTCATCAGTTAATGCTTAAATTTAGAATGTTTTTACAAAATAATCCCAATTTTAGCTAAAATTTAGTATTTATTTCTACTTTTTGTTATTTTTGTGTCAAAGTATAACGATAAACAATTTACTGGAAATTTCACAGCTAACAAATGGATCAAACTTTTGGTAAAGAATATAAATTGTGTAGTAAAAAAACGATTGAATTCTTATTTGAAAAGAAAAAAACCGTTAAACAATTTCCATTTATTGTAACATATGGTGAAATTGAACTTCCCACAAAAAAATCTTTTCAAGTAGTAATATCTGCACCAAAAAGAATTTTTAGAAAGGCACATGATCGAAATCGCATAAAAAGATTGATGCGTGAAGTATTTCGAAAGAAAAAGTTAATTTTGGAAGACTTTTTGCTAGCAGAAAATAGACAAATTGCTTTATTTTTAGTTTATACGAATAAAGAAGAAATGAAATATACCGTTTTAGAAAATAAAATTGAACTTTTGTTTGCTAAATTGGTAAGTGAATTAAGAAAAGACAAAAAAATAGATAATATAGAAATATGAAATCAAACATCAAAACATCATTAATCAAATTTACATTTATTGTAAGTTTAATTATTTCATTCCAAAACCGAGTTCAAGCGCAATCAAATGGCTTTGAACTAATCAAAAGCATGGAACTGATGGATTTAATTCATCAGCACTTAGAAATGTATTTTGTTGACGAACCAAAAGTTGGTAAAATGTCAAAAGATGCAATTGATGCGATGCTAAAAGGTTTGGATCCTTATACGGTTTATTATCATGAATCCAATATGGAAGATTACCGTTTGATGACAACTGGAGAATATGGAGGAATTGGTGCTTTAATAAGAAAAATAGGAGATTTCACTTATATCGCAGAACCTTACGAAGGAAATCCTGCACAAAAATCTGGACTTCTTGCTGGAGATAAAATTTTGGAAATCGATGGGAAAAATATGAAGGCAAAACCTAGTGATGAAGTTTCTTCTTCATTGAAAGGTCCAAAAGGATCCACTATTCAAGTCAAAGTATTGAGAAACAATAAAGAAGAAATTACTATTCCAATAACCAGAGCGGAAATTAAATTAGAAGATGTTCCTTTTTCAGGAATGTTAAACGAAACTGTAGGTTACATAAAATTAAATAGCTTTACGCAAACTGCAAGTTCTGACGTCAAAAAAGCCTTGTTAGATTTACAGTCAAAAGGTGTGAAAGAATTGATTTTAGATTTACGAGGAAATGGCGGTGGATTGCTAATTGAAGCTGTAAAGATCGTAAATTTATTTGTCAAAAAAGACCAAGTAGTTGTAACGACCAGAGGTCGAGTTCAAGAAGAAAATCGCGTTTACAAAACACTGGAAGCACCAGTTGATATATCAATTCCTTTGGTGGTTTTAGTTGATGAAGGGTCTGCATCAGCAAGTGAAATTGTTGCTGGAAGTTTGCAAGATTTAGATAGAGCAGTTATTGTTGGAAATACTTCCTACGGGAAAGGCTTGGTGCAAAGAACATACGATTTAAAATATGGTTCTAAACTAAAATTGACAATTGCAAAATATTATACGCCTTCAGGAAGATGTGTTCAAAAATTGGAATATTATGAAAAATCAGAGGACGAAAGACCAAAAGAAATTCCAGATTCATTGATTAAAATTTTCAAAACAGTAAATGGAAGAGATGTAATTGACGGAAGAGGAATCGAGCCAGATGTTAAAGTTGATGAAAGAGAATTTAGTCGTTTGACTGCGATGTTGGTTGGAAATAATTTAGTTTTCAATTACGCCACAGATTTCTATTTTAAAAATAAATCAATTGCAGAAGCTGGAAAATTCAGTTTATCTGATGATGATTATTCTGTTTTCAAGGCAATGTCATTAAAAGATACTTTCAATTATTCAACTGCTTCTGAGGAAATGTTGAAAAAAATGAAAAAAACTGCTGTTGATGAAGGATATTATGAAGATGTGAAATCAGAATATGACGCACTTTTGCAAAAAGTTACACCTTCAAAAGAAAGAGATTTAGAAAAATTCAAACCTGAGATTAAAGAAATACTAGAAAATGAGATTGTTTCTCGCTATTATTTCCAAAAAGGAAGAGCAGTCGATTCATTTAGAAATGATGAGTATGTCAAAAAATCGATTGATCTTTTGAAAAAAATTAGTGAGTATAATACTATTTTGAAAAAATAAACGTTAAAATTGTTTTTAAAGCTTTATTTTGTCGTTGCTTTAAGTCATTAAAACGACAAAATAAATCTTTAAAATTCAATCTTATATTCGCATTATAAAAATAAGCTTTATGCTTTCAAGATTACTTGGAGAAAAACGTGTTTATTCAATTTTGGTTCTTGCATACTCTGCATTAGCAGTTGGGATTACGTTTAATAAGGTTATTTTATCATTGGCAACAATCTTGCTTTTTACTTTAGTTTTATTTGATTTTGACTTTAAAAAGTATGCTCAAGCAATTAGACAAAATATAATAATTCAAGTCCTTTTATTATTTCTTGTAGTTCATATATTTAGTTTCTTTTGGTCTGAAAACATCAGTTATTTTCTAAAAGATCTGAATTCTAAACTTCCTTTTTATACAATTCCCTTGGTTTTCATCTTAAAACCTTTAAAAAGTAAAAAAGATTTATTTTTAATATTTGCACTTTTTTTAACTAGTTTAACTGTAATTTCTGCCTTTAATTTTATTTCCTATTACTCCTGGAGAAAAATTGCTTATGATGACATTCGCAATTTATCTTTCTTTATTTCACATATCCGTTTCGGATTAATGATAATATTTGGACTAGTTTTATCTATCTTCTGGTTAAAATCAGCAGAATTAAAATATAAAACAATTCCAATAGTCTTAATAATTTGGTTTCTAACTTACACTTATTTTTCAGAGGTATTCAGCAGTTATTTAGCACTAGTTGGAATGCTATTAGTTAGCTTATTTTATCAAATTAAATTTTCAAGTAAGAAGCGCATTTATCTCATTTTACTTTCAGTTATTTTTCTATTTTCTTTTTTTTTAGCATATAAAATTTCAAATGATTTAAATAAAAACTCGAGAAAACCTCTGCAGTCTGAGTTAAAAGTTATTACGGCTAATGGAAATTTATATGAACATGATTTGAATTCAAATCATTTTATAAATGGAAATTTTGTATTCGTAAACATTTGCAGACCAGAACTTTTAAAAGAATGGTATAAAGTTTCCAAGGTTCGGATTAGTGATTACAATGTCAATTCACATAAATATTATTATTTATTGAAATACATGGCATCCAAAGGTTTGACAAAAGATTCATTGGGTTTTCAGTCATTAAATAAATCAGACATTCATAACATTGAACAAGGAATTACAAATTTTAAAGATGAAGAAGAAGGATTTTTAAATCGAATAAATACCTTGAAAAATGAGTTTAGCGACAATGACCCAAATGGAAAAACAATACTTCAACGTGTTGAATATTTAAAAGCAGGATTTTCAATTTTCAAGAA
Source organism: Chitinophaga pinensis (assembly GCA_945870115.1). Classification (GTDB taxonomy): domain Bacteria; phylum Bacteroidota; class Bacteroidia; order Flavobacteriales_D; family Crocinitomicaceae; genus M2408. Next base: position 4,778 of record CAMBRH010000032.1, read on the forward strand.
AAATTGGTTTATTGGAGTTGGTTCGGGAGACATTCAAGATGAATTTAATGCTTATTACGAAAAAACAAACTCTAAATTAAAAGAAGAAAATAGACTAAGAACTCATAATCAAATCTTTACTTACTTTATTAGTTTTGGTCTAGTTGGTGGAATTATTTTTTTGCTACTTTTTCTTTTATCTTTTAAATTATTTCTGAAAGAAAAATCATTACTAGCAATTTTATTTTTAGTTCTCATTTTAGTTTCTTTTTTAAGTGAAGATACCTTAGAAACTCAAATGGGAGCAACATTTTTTGGCTTATTTTTTGGAATTTTCATAAGTTCAACTCATTTACTAAAATCCAAAATCAAGAACAATGAAAATTGAATTGTGTTCTTCTTCCACTGAAGCTCTTTTGTTTGCTGAGGAATTCAAGTTCAATCGAGTTGAATTGTGTCAAAATTTAGAACTTGGAGGGGTAACTCCTTCCCTAGCCTTTCAAGAATTTGCATTAAGTTTTAAGAGTTTCGAAACTCATACTTTAATACGTTGTAAAGTAGGGGGATTTATTTACTCCGATTATGAAAAAAAAATCATGTTAAAGGACATGGAGAATTCTGTTAAACTTGGTATTCATGGGCTAGTAGTTGGCGCGCTAAATCCAAAAAAGGAGATTGATTTAGCATTTATGACTGAAATAAAATCAAATTTCCCAAACATTGAATTAACCTTTCATAGAGCATTTGATGATTTAAAAAATCCTGAAATAGAACTTGAAAATCTAATTGATTTAGGATTTAATCGAATTTTAACTTCTGGTGGAAAAAAAACAGTGTTGGAAGGAAGAGAAACTATTCAAAAATTAATTTCAAAAGCAGATAATCGCATTGAAATTATGCTTGGAGGTGGAATTAATGCTGAAAACATTTCAGAGATAATCAACTTATCAAAACCTGATGCCATTCATTTTTCGGGAACAGAATTTAAATTAGTTGATGAAGAATCACTTTTTAGTGAAAAAATTCTGCTTCCAAACAGAACAAAAATTGAAGGGATTTTGAAGGGGATTAACTAGTTTATTTCTTATTCACTGCTTTTATCAATACGACAGATTGAAGTGCTAACAAAATAACAAATAAAATAATTGCTGAAAAACCAGCAACTTTTACTCCTTCAATTTTGTTGAAAGCTAAAACGACAATTAAACCTAACATCAATAACATCTGTAAAGTTGTGGTTAATAAAAAACGTAAATTAAAGGTTTCTCCTCCTAATTTTAAACCTGTATATGAAATGGCAAAACCCGAAACAAAAATAAACGCAATTGTTAAATCTAGATAAATCATTAAATCCATTTTTCCCGGTAAAATAGCAGAATAAACTAAAATTAAATGTAAAAAAAGGATCGATATTCCGAAAGAAATTGTTTTAAGCATAATTGATTTACTAATCTTTGTTTATATTTTTTACTTCTTTAAAAATCAAATACATGGAGATAAAAACTCCAAAAAGAGCTAAAATTATTGTCCAAATTGGTGTTTTAAGTTGGTATTTATTGTCTAAAAAAACACCAAACCAAGAAAATCCACCAATCACAGCGCCCATTTGCATTACGACACTTGTAAAACGTAGATATAAATTGTTTTTTTTGTCTGACTCAGATTTTTTTTCTTCCATTTTAATTAAAATTAAAAAAATTCTGAATAAAAATCTTCAAATTCAGTTAGTTTTTGAGATTCGAATAATAATTTTAAATTATCCTGTGAGATTGCGTACATTTTCGATTCATGCAAACTTTGAACATTCTTTTTTGTTTTCTTAAAAGTACGCATATATTCAGCGGCTTTTGTCTCAGTAAAATCTTTGATAACTATCACATTTTGATCTTTCCCAAAAATTTTGGATGATACATTTAATTTATTTTTACTGTATAATTCTTTGTTAAAATCAACCACTTTGGTTTTAGCTTGTGCATTAATTTCTCCTTTTTCCAAAAAAATGATCACCCAATAATCAGCATTTTCATCATAAGAATAAATTGATTTTTTTTCAAAATTGGATTCTACAAAAGCTGAATAACCCTTTTCTATAATTTCAATCAATTCCTTTGCCTTTTTTTCTTCGTTTGTTCCAGGATATTCTGCAATAACTTCTCTCAAAGGTGGAATCATTTTGTTTTTATTATCAGTTGATTGACCAACAGACATAGCTCTTAAAAGCATGTATTTTGAGCGATAAGGATTTGCTTTTTCATTCTCAATGATTACTTCAGAACTTGAAATAACCAATGAATACAAGCCACGATTGTATCGATCTAATACTTTTAAATAATCATTTTCAGCCAGTTGCTCAAATTCTTTCTTTTTGATAAAATAATCTGGATCACGCAAGAAATTTGCAAAATCTGAATCTGGATAAGTAGCTAATATTTCGTTTTTGTAGGAATATGCTTTAACTGGATCAGCAACTTCATTCATTTTATATAATTGAAACAAAGCCAATAAATTATATTTGCTTTCAACTTTTCTTTCTAAAATTGACTCAAATTGTTTTGTTGCAAAAGCCAATTCATTCAATTGATCTTTGTAAATAATTCCAGCATCATATAAAGCTCCAACTAATTTTTCTTTAGAAATTGACATCAAAGAATCTGTAACAGGAAGGTTTGCTAAGAGTGATTCTGAAGTCAAACTATCTTCTTTTGGTTCTTCAATAACTACATCTGAAGTATCTGATTCGAGCACTGTAAATGAAGCTACAGCAATTTTTTCACTTCTTCTCCAATCGTCTTCATTTTCCCTAGAGCCCCATTGTTTTCTGAAACTTTCTAAGCCTTCTGTCTTAATTTTTGAATTATTCCAAAAGAATTTTGTTGTTGATTGAGATTCACTTAAAATGGCTTGTTGAGCTTGAATTTCTTTCAAACGTATGGCCTCTTGTTCTGCTTTTCGTTTTTCGTCAGCTTTAATTTTCAAAACTAAATTATCCGCAAAACGAGTTCTATCTTCTTCAGACATACCAGCAATTTTCTGAACACTATCTTCATAAACAGCAGTTTCAACTGCAACCACCAAATCTTTTAATTTCAGCGCTTTATTTCTAATTCCATCAGCATTTGGATAGGTGTCTGGAAGCACTTTTGCACAAGAATCATAATATTTTTGAGCAACTACATAATTTCTATCAGTAAAGCTTAAATCACCTAACTTTTCATAACTCATTGCTTTTTGACGGGTATTTTTTGTTGAAAAAAGAATCGATTTATGTGTCAATTCAATTCCTTTATTTTTTTCGCCTTCTTTAAAAGCAATGTCGCCCAAAGCAAAATAAATTTGATCTTTAAACTCAACATTTTTTTCATCTCGAAGCATTTTTTCTAAATCTTTTTTGATTTTAGAATCTCCTCCCATTATGGCCCGATTGATTCGAGCATTAAAATTCATGTCAAAAGGAGCATTGTACTTTAAAACTTTACCATAATGATATTTTGCTTTTTCATTATTGTTTTTGGCAGAATTAAGTTGCGCTAAAATAAAATGAACCCTTGCTTTCTCTGCTGATTTTTTACAAAATTCCAAAGATTTTTCCAAATCAATTATTGCTTGATCAAAATCTTCTTGTTTAATTGCCAAATCAGCTTTTGTAGTTTCAAAAAGAAAACGATACTTTTTAGGAAATTCCGCTTTTTCTTCTGGTTCATCCTTCGATTTAGATTTACTCTTAGATTTAGATTTTTTCTTTTTTGTGCCTTTTTTGGCAGACGTTTTATCTTTGCCAGAAGATTTTGAACCCGATTGATTTTCTAATTCTTCAATTTCTTTATCTAAGTTCTTTAAAATTAAGGACGCCTCAGTATAATTTTTTGTTTCAATGTTTGTTTTTGCCAACCAAATTGCGGCCGTATAGTTATTGGTATTATTCTTGAAAAATTTGTTGATATAAGTAAAATTCTTTTCAGCCAATTCGTAATCTCTTCTGTAATAATTAGAGACACCAATTGTTAGCCAGTTTTCATCAATCCAAGGATTGTATTCCGCACGTTTTTTCGAAACTTCAGAAACTGTTGGCATCGCGTGTTTTGAAATCACTTTTGTACACTTTGAAATAGCTGTATCAATAGCTGGGTACATTCCTTTTACTTCATCTTCATTCGGCAAAGGATTAATTGGTAAGAGGGAATAATAATCTTCCGTTCTAGTATCTTTGAAGGTTCCAACCGAAAGCTTAATCAGTTCATTTGCATTGAAATAACCATTATAATGGGCATTCATTCCATGATAAGAACGATTTATAAGGGTATTCTTTTCAGTTGAGCAAGATAAGATGAAAAAAAATATAATTAGAAGTGATAAGAATTTCATGTAAAATTTTAAACTAAATAACGGCAAAAGCACAAATTTATTGTAAATATTTGATAAAAAATAATTTAAAACTACTTTTTTATGTCGATATCTCTTTTATTTATTAAGGTAAATTTTAGAGCGATAAAAAATTTATTATAATTTTCAAAATTTGAGACCTGAGAATAAAAAGTATATCCAGTTTGCAGGTGAAATTGCGTAAGACGAAAACCAATCACGGGAGCAAAACCAACTCTTGAAGCATCAAAATTTGTTCTATGAGATAAAATTGCTCCATAAGTTAAACCTAATCGAGATTGTTGATACCAATAAGCAGCATCAAATCCCATTACATTCTCTTTAAAATCATAATTTACTCCAAAACGAAGACCGTGAATTTTTGGATGAGTCAATTTTACCCTTTTTAGTTGTAATTCTCCTCCAAATTCAATTAAATTATACTTCCCTTTTTGAAAACCTATGTATGGTCCACTTTTTTGCGTTTTTATTGTTGGTAATTCGATTTTTCTGGCGGAGAAAAGATTTTCAATATTTTGAGCTTTGACTTGATTAAAGAGACAAATAATCCCTAAAAAAGTAAAAATTATAGTTTTATTTCTTTTTATTGATATTTTTCTCATATTCTATCTTATTAATGTAAACCCTTTTTTCAAAATTAATTCAAAACTGCACTGGCGTTTGTTTAATCATCCGTTTTACGGCTTCTCATATTTCTGATAAATTTCATTTAGTTCAATTACATCTTTTGCGTCAATCCCCAAACTATCCGCAATCTCCTTTGCTCTAATAACTTGATCTACCGTTAAAGTTACATCTGAACTGTCTGATTCTTGAAAAAAAGAACTTCCTTTGAATCCTGGAATTGTTGTTTTTGACAATTTCAACATGGGATTGTATAACAAAGAAGCATTTTTCGTTTCCAAAGGTATGAATTTATTAGATTTATCGTAAGAACTTAACAATAATAAAACAACGCTCACGATGTAACTTCCCTTTAAAAGAGCAAAAATTACTCCGGCAATCTTATTGAAAGGCGAAAGCATAGCAAATTTAACAATTTTCTCTAAAGCTTTTCCTGCAAAATATACCATTGCTCCTACTCCCAAAAAAGTAAGTGTAAATGAAACTGTTGGTAAATAAGTTGAATCCCAAGAAAAAGTTTTTTTCAACCAAGAGGAAATTGACTCTGAAAAATGTATTCCAGCATAAAGTCCAACGACCAAAGCCAAAAGAGTAAAAACTTCAATGATAAAGCCTTTTTTGAAACCAATCCAAGCTGCATAAGCAAGTGGAATCAATATAATAATGTCTAGAAAATTCACAAAGTAAAGTTAGAATCAATTTTTTGTATAATTTTTAGCTTTGTATTATTTTGTACACGTTGTTTTGTTGAAAGTATTTTTTTATCCCAAAATCCGAATCAAATCATTATTCACAAAATAAACTTCTCTCCCATCAACTTTTGTAGATAAAACTCCATATTCAACAAGTTTTGACATGTAATTTGTTACTGTTGTTCGACTTTTGGCATTTGTCATTTTTCCAATCAAACTTTGCTTTACATAAGGTTGAGAAAATAAGGCTTGATTTAACTCCAAAGAATACCATTTTAATTTCGGTTTTACATATTCAAAAGTTGCATCCATTTGACTCAAAATTTCATCAATTTTTGTATTCGTATGTTTTGAAGTTTCGTCAACAGCATTTAACATGAATAAAACCCATGATTTCCAATCTTGACGCTGAGTTACGCCAGAAAGCAAATGATAATAATCATCTTTGTTTTCGATTATGTATTTACTCAAATATAAAACTGGATGAGATAACAAATTTTGTTCAATAAGATAAAGTAAATTTAAAATTCTGCCAGTTCTCCCATTTCCGTCAATAAAAGGGTGAATTGCTTCAAATTGATAATGGGCAATTGTCATTTTTAAAAGTGGATCTAATCCATTTTGGTCACTCATAAACTCTAATAAATTATCCATTTTTTCATCAATAATTCCTGCTCCTCTTGGCGGTGTATAAACAGTTTCGCCAGATCTAAAATCGCTATTACCTCTTTTTATGATTACTTGAGATTGTGGTGAACGAAATCCTTGATTTGTTTGTTTTATTTTTTGAAATATGCTAACAATTGTACTTTTATCGATGAACTTTTGTTCCATCAACTTATTATATCCGCTCCAAAGTGCTTCTCGATAAAAAAGAACTTCTTTTGTGGCAGGATTTGCAGTTTCTTCATTTACTGTATCTGAAATTGCTTTGTAAAGTTCGTCTGCTGTTGTGAAAATATTTTCAATAGCTGATGATGATTGGGCTTCTTGTAAAGCAATCGTATTTACTAACATCGAAGGATTTGGAATTCTAAATACATTTTTATTTAATTCTGCTAAAGATCTTGATGCTAAACCCCATTTTAATAAAATTTCAGTATCAAGAAATTCTTTCAATGGTGGAAGTTTTGGCAATTCATTGTATGGAATTTTTCTATCAAACATATAATTAAACGTGTCCATTTTTAGTTTATAATTTGAACACATTGCAAATATATGTTCATTTTTTGAATAAAACAAAATATATGTTCAATTTTTTATCAAAAACTGAACATATATTAAAAACATGTCCATTTTTTTAAATTAAAAAGATAACGTGTACAGTTTTTTGACTAAAATTGAACACATTATGAAAACATGTCCAGTTTTTGAAACTATATTGAATTCACGTCCAAATTTTAATTAAAAATTGAACACATAGTATAATTTTTCAGCTTAAACGCGAACAATTTCATTGAAATTAATTGTGATAACGTTATTTTTAAATTCAAAACAATGTAAATCGACAAGAATTTCTTCTTTTGGATTGGTAATTTTTCCTTTTACAAGATTTTTAGTTTTATCAAGAAGCAATAATTCAGTTTTAAAATCAATTAACTTCCGACCAGCTAATTTATAAAGTGTTTCTTTGAAAGACCAACAAGAAGTTAATTCCGAAATATTATCTAAATCAAACATCTCTTTTTCTTGTGAATTTAGAAATTTATGAAAAATTTTGGTGATTTTAGGTTTAATTTGTTCTATGTCAAAACCAACTTGAAAATCGGTATTGCAAGCAATTCCGACTAAATTTTGAGCATGACTAATGGAAATAAACGTATTTTCATTAGAATCAGAATGAATATATGGAGCACCGTGTGACTCATATTTAATTTCTTGATATCCAAATAATTGATGCTTTAAAATTCTTGTAGCGATAAATTCTTTTTTGCGTTTATCACTCTTAAATTCAAGGTAACGTTCTAATTCAATTTCAGTCAAGGTATCTAAAAACTCTTGAGGATTAAAATTATCATCAAATTCCAGCAAATAAATTTTACTTGAATTAACTTTAAACTCATGTAAGCAGTAATTCATAATTTATTTGCTGGAATCAATTTATACCGATTATGTTTTCAATATAGTCCAATCAGCCAAGGCTGAAAACTATTTTCAAACTATATCGGCATTTTACAAAACTTTGTTTAGACTATGATGTAAATGTGCTTAGTATTATATCGTCATAATATCTTTTTCTTTCAATTCAACTAATTCATCAACTTTTTTGATGAAATTATTGGTAATATTTTGAATTTGAATTTCAGAATCTTTAATCATATCTTCAGATAAACCATCAGCTTTTAGGCTTTTAATCATGTCAATTGCATCTTTACGGTTATTTCTAACCCCAACTTTCCCATGTTCTCCGTCAGCTTTTGCTTTTTTGCACATTTCTTTACGTCTTTCTTCTGTCAAAGCTGGAACGTTAATTAAAATAACTTCCCCATTATTTTGTGGAGCAAAACCTAAATTTGAATTGATGATTGCTTTTGCAATTTCTGGCAACATTGATCTTTCAAAGGCTTGAACAGTAAGTGTTCTTGCATCAGATGTCGAAACATTTGCAATTTGTTGCATTGGAACAAGTGAACCGTAATATTCAACCATCACAGATTGAAGCATTGATGGTGTAGCTTTTCCAGCTCTAATTTTTTGTAATTCGTATTCTAAATGTCCTAAAACTTTAGTGTTTGTAGATTTTAATTCATCATAAACCATTTGAACATCTTCAGTCATAACTGTATTTTTTTAAAAATTCTTAATTTATTACTACTGTTCCAATTTTTTCGCCATCTAATAATTTTTTCAAATTTCCTGGCGTATCCATATCAAAAACAATGATTGGCAAATTATTTTCGTTACACAAAGTAAAAGCTGTCATATCCATGATTTTCAAATCCTTTTTATAGACATCTTCAAATGAAATTGTTTCGTATTTTGTTGCTGTTGGATCTTTGAATGGATCAGCAGTATAAATTCCGTCAACTCGAGTACCTTTTAGAATAACATCGGCATTGATTTCGATTGCTCGAAGAGAAGCAGCAGAATCTGTTGTAAAATAAGGATTTCCAGTTCCAGCGCCAAAAATTACAACACGACCTTTTTCCAAGTGTCTGACAGCACGACGACGAGCAAAAGGTTCACAAATTTCTTTCATTTCAATCGCTGATTGCAAACGCGTATTGACACCATTGGATTCTAACGCAGCTTGAAGTGCCATTGAATTAATCATTGTGGCTAGCATTCCCATATAATCTCCATGCGTTCTATCCATTCCTCCTTCTTCAGCTTGAACTCCACGGAAAATGTTTCCTCCACCAATTACAATAGCAACCTCCACTCCTGCTTCGCAAATTTCTTTAATTTGTTTGGCATAAGAATCAATGCGGTTATTATCAATTCCAAACTGTTTGTCACCCATCAATGACTCTCCGCTTAATTTAAGCAAAATACGTTTATACTTCATTTACTCTCAATTTTAGTCGAGCGTAAAGTTAGAAATTATTTTGAAAAATGCAGTTTCTAAATGACTATTATTCAAGAAAAATATAAATTTTCTTTTAACAATTAATTTATAATTCCAGCAGCAACAGTGTTATTCGTATTTTCATTTATCAAAATAAAAGCTCCCGTTTTTCTGTTCTTTTTATAGGAATCAAAACTAATATTTTCTGCTGTTTTCAATTGAATTTTACAAAATTCATTCAATTGAATCGTTCCATCGGATTCAATTTCACTGAAGTTATGAATGTCAATTTTACTGTCAATTTCTTTAACAATTGCTTTGGTTCTAAAACTATTCTGCTGTAAAATTAACTTTTGTCCCGCTTGAAAAGCTTTATTATCCATCCAGCAAATCGTTGCTTCAAGGTTTTTTTCTGATTCAATTTGTTGATTTAATGGAACAATTGTACTTCCTCGGCTAACATCTAAATCGTGTTCTAAATGAATAATAATTGATTCACCAGCTGAAGCTTCGATGATTTCTTTTCCATTTTGCTCTATTTTTGAGATTGTTGTTTTTGACTCTAAAGGAAAAATCTGCACTTCTTGTCCTTTTTTGAAAGTTCCGCTTAAAACACTTCCAGCATAGCCACGATAATCGTGTAAATCTTCTGTTTGCGGTCTGATAACATATTGAACTTGAAAACGAGAATCTTGATTTTCTTCTTCGTGAGGAATTTCAACTTGCTCCAAAAATTCAAATAAAGAGGCACCTTTATACCAAGCCAGATTTTCTGAATTAGTAACCACATTTTCTCCAGTCAACGCACTTGTTGGTATAAATGAAACATTTTTCAAATTCAATTCTTTAGAAAATTTCAAATAATCTTCTTGAATTTGATTGTACACATTTTCATCGTAATTTACCAAATCCATTTTATTGATGCACACCAAAATATGCGGAATTCCCAAAATCGAAGAAATTATGCTGTGTCTTTTTGTTTGATCGGTAATTCCATTTCTAGCGTCAACTAAAATTATTGCCAAATCAGTATTCGACGCACCAGTAAACATATTTCGCGTGTATTGCGAATGTCCCGGAGTATCAGCGATGATAAATTTTCGCTTTTCGGTTGTAAAATACTTGTAAGCGACATCAATCGTTATTCCTTGTTCACGTTCGGCACGCAAACCATCGGTCAATAAGGCCAAATCGATGTCAGCATCATTTCCTGTTGCTTTACTTTGTCTGGTTAATGTTTCAATAATATCTGTTGAAATCGAGTTACTATCAAACAATAATCTTCCAATTAAAGTGCTTTTCCCATCGTCAACGTTTCCTGCTGTAAAAAATCTTAATAATTCCATAAATTAGATTTTAGATTTCAAGACTAAAGATTTTAGACTTGATTATTTTTGTAAATTAATTTTTTATTCTTCAATTCGATTAAAGTCTTATGTCCTAAGTCTTCAAGTCTTAAGTCTCAAAAGTATCCTCCTTTTTTTCTATCTTCCATTGCTGCTTCTGAAACTCTATCATCCATTCGAGTTGCTCCGCGTTCTGAAATTTTTGTTTCCTTGATTTCAGAAATAATATCGTCAACGGTGTAAGCTTCACTTTCAACTGCTGAAGTACAGGTCATGTCTCCAACTGTTCTATATCGAACATTTTTTGTTACAATAACATCGTTTTCATCCAATTCGACAAATTTATTTGTATTCATTAATTGTCCATTTTCGGTCAAAATACATTCTCTTTCATGAGTAAAATAAATTGAAGGAAGGACAATGTTTTCTCTTTTGATGTAATTCCAAACATCTAATTCTGTCCAATTTGAAATTGGGAAAACACGCACATTTTCTCCTTTATCAATTTTTCCGTTGTAGATATTCCAAATTTCTGGTCGTTGTTTTTTAGGATCCCATTGACCAAATTCATCTCTGACCGAGAAAATGCGTTCTTTTGCTCTTGCTTTTTCTTCATCACGACGAGCGCCACCAATACAAGCATCAAATTCAAACTCTTCGATTACATCAAGTAAGGTGTAAGTTTGCAATCCGTTTCTACTCGGAAATTTTCCTTTTCCATCTTGCAGATTTTTCGCTTTAATTGTATCTTCTACGTAGCGGACAATTAATTTTTCGTCCAACTGTTTTGCTAGTAAATCGCGATAATCCAAGGCTTCTTGAAAATTATGTCCTGTATCAACGTGCACCAAAGGAAAAGGAAATTTCCCTGGACGAAAAGCTTTTAAAGCTAAATGAACCAAACAAATACTGTCTTTTCCACCGCTAAAAAGCAAGGCTGGACGGTCGAATTGCCCTGCAACTTCTCTTAAGATATATATCGCTTCAGCCTCCAATTGATCTAAATAATCCATATTTTATTGTTTTAAGAATCAAAATAAACTTAGTTTAACATCGTTGAATTTCAAATTTCGTTTTATCATTCACTTATTGTGAACTCAAAAACAAAATCTTCATTCGCCTCCTTAAACAAAGTTTTTTTCATTCGATTTTTGTTTTATTTTTGTTTTATTTTTTATTTTAAATTGAGTAATTAATCACAACTAATTCTTATCCCGATAACTATCGGGACATAACTATTTCACGTGTAAACCACATTCTTTTTTAGAATTGTCTTCCCACCACCATCTTCCGGCACGAAAATCTTCACCTTCATTTACTTCTCTTGTACATGGCTGACAACCAATACTTACAAAACCTTTGTCGTGTAAACTGTTGTATGGAATATTGTGTTTTGCAATTTCAGCTTTCACTTCTTCTAAGGTCCAATCTGCTAAAGGATGAATTTTTATCAAATTTCGACTGTCATCAAATTCAACCATTTTCATTTCACTTCGATTTTCAGAATGTTCGGCTCTCAAACCTGTAATCCAACAATCAATTCCTTGAAGTGCGCGATTTAAAGGTTCAACTTTTCTTACAAAACAACATTCTTTTCTGTTTTCAAGTGATTCATAGAAACTTATTGGTCCTTTTTCAGTGACTAATTTTTCAACTTTCACAAAATTTGGAAAATAAACATCAATTTGCTTTTTGTAACGGTCAAAAGTTCTATTTAAAACACTGTAAGTTTCTGGAAACAAGCGACCTGTATCTAAAGTAAATACTTTAATTGGCAAATCTAAACTTAAAATATGGTGAGTAATCACTTGGTCTTCCCAACTTAAACTGGTTGAAAAAGCCGCTTTATTTCC
>CAMBRH010000033.1 GCA_945870115.1 Chitinophaga pinensis
TCATTTGCACTAAATAAAGTTAAGATGCTTATCAGTATAAACTTAAAAAAAGTAGAGATTTTCATAATATTTATTTTTTATTCTGGTTTATAAACTAACACAATTTCTTCTAACCATTTCGGAAGTTGTACCTTCCTTTAATAAAGGTTGAAAAGATTTTGTTTTTTCGGTTAGTGCATCAAAAGCTGCCTGCAGTGAGGGATAAATTTCTTTATCATAACTATAATAATAACAATTTAATTTCTGGCAATAACCAGTAGTTTTTAAACCAGGAATAGTTGCAACCGCTGCATCAAATTCTAGCATTAATTTGTCATTAAAACTTTCATATGTAACAACTAATTCACCTTGATTTTCAGAAATGAAATAAGTTGCTTTTTCAAAATTATTTGAAGCAAAAACATTTGCAACAAATAGATTGATTAACACGAAATAAAGTAGCGTTTTTTTCATAATATTTTTTTTTAAGTTTTTACTTATGTACTGACAACAAATATAGTTTTTTTTTTGTAGGTAGTTATACTTATTTAGAGTAAATGAAAATTTAGTTATTAATTTTATTTAAAAGGCCCATATCAGCGAATATTTCAGCAAAAACAACCAGATAACGCTTAAAATAAAATTTATTTTCGATAAATTGCACTTAATTTACCTACGAATTAACTTTGAAAATAGATTTATCAATTTTGCACAAAAAAAACGCTTATGTGATATAAGCGGCTCTCAAAAGAAAAATTTTCTATTATTTTTTCATTGGTTTTTCAAAAGTTATTCCATCAGCTTCAAAAGCTAATTCGAAACTAGGTTCTGTAATTTTTGCTATTTCTTCTGGAGATTTACCAGCGTCTTCAGCAAAGTGTTGCAATAAATCTACCGGAATTGTATCCCAATAAGCAACACCGTGCATATAAGCTTGCGTTCCGACAGTAGTTTTTGGTGGAATTGTAAAATGATCCTTAAAACGAACCATAAATGTTTTACCATCTGGTTTTTTAATGTTTATCCAACAACCAGCTTTTGAGCATACTTCAGCAATTTGTGCGTCAAGGGTAAATTCATTTTCTCCCGTTTTGCCTTCCATTTTTGAAAGCAATTCATTCACAGAAATTGCCTTTTTCTCATCTACTTTAGTAGGGCCATAAGAAGCCATTTCTTTTTCAGCACTTTTTTTCTCAGCGCTGGAACAAGAAAACATTAATCCTAAAGAACTTGCTAAAACTCCTATAAAAATTATTCTTTTCATTATTTAATGTATTTTTGATAAAATTCATCAACCTTATAACTTTTTCCATCCATGTCAATTTGAGATATTTTTGAAGTTATGAAAAAACGAACCAAAACGTGACGGCTTTTTTCATCATTTGAAATCATTTTGATATTTACATTTTGACTTTTCTCGTTGTAAGAAACAGTGAAAAAAGATTTATAATAAGTCGCATTTAAGTCAATTTGCTCTTGTGTGATTTGTTTCGGAAAAAGAAAATTAAATTCTCCCTTTGTTTTATTTTCAGCAAATTCAGTTGATTTTTCTACTTTTGCTAGAAATACTTTATCTTGACTAAAAGAGAAAGTTGAAACAAATAAGAAAATAAAAAATAATGTTTTCATAATGATAATTTTAAGTTTTAGAATTATTTAGTTAATAATATTTACACGAAGATAAGCTTTTTTTTGAACATGGGAAATTTACTTTCATTTTTTAACGAAAATTTAATTGAAGCAGGCTGTGATGAGGCCGGAAGAGGATGCTTGGCTGGTCCTGTTGTTGCTGCAGCGGTTATTTTACCTAAAGATTTTCACCATAAATTATTGGATGATTCAAAGAAAACTACAGAAAAAAGCAGAGAAATTTTAAGAGAAATCATTGAAAAAGAAGCGATTTCATGGAATGTTCAATTTATTTCACATGAAGTTATTGACGAAATCAACATTCTCAATGCCAGTATTTTAGGAATGCGGCAAGCAGCTTTAAATTTACACATTCGACCAGATTTTGTTCTAATTGATGGAAACCGTTTTCACAAATTTGAAATTCCGCATCAAACTTTCATCAAAGGAGATGGGCGTTTTAAATCAATTGCTGCAGCTTCGATCTTGGCAAAAACACATCGGGATGAATTTATGGATAAATTAGCTGCTGATTTCCCAGAATACAATTGGAAAAAGAACAAAGCCTACGCTACTTTAGAACACAGAATTGCCATAAAAAAATATGGTTTGTGCGAATTTCATAGAAAATCTTTTCACTTGAAAAATTTGAATCAATTGGAAATTGAATTTTGATTCAACATGCAATTGTTAACTAATAAAACTTCACTCCCAAAAAACCAGCATCTAAAAACTTATTTTTGTTGTAAATTTTCTCCATGTTTGCACGTTTTTTTTTACTTACTCTCAGTGTTATCTCATTAATTTGGATCGTTTTCATCGGATATGATTTACTCGACCAGAAAGATAATATTAGTCCGCAGGCAATTTTTTCTGATAAAGATGGAGAAATTTTAATCATAAATCGTTCTTCAGAAGTACTTTTAGAAGAATTATCGTGCAAAATAAATCCAGAAATTACTGCTATTTTTTCTCAACTTTTAAAAAATGTCTTTCCAAACGAACGATTTTATGTTTCAGAAAAACGCGCCATTTTATTAGTAGAATCACCAAATATTTGGACAAAAAAAGGAGTTCAAAAGTACTTTGAAACCAAAGGAATAAAAATTGCTTTACCAACAGAAAAACAATTTTCGCTTCAAAATGGTTTATCTTGTACTTTCAAGAAGAATCATTTATTGATTTCCAAAACAGCTTTAATTCAAGCTCAAAACAAGAAAAATCTAGAAAAAGAATGGCCGCTTTGGGACAATAAAGCGAGTGCAAGTATCATTCATTTGAGTAATCCATTGAAATCAACAAATATTTATTTCAAGGAAAATGGCACTATTTCTTATCAAACAAAATATGGTCCTATTTTGAAATCAAAAAAAGTGGACGACGAAGATTTGTTTTCACAATTTGTTCCTTCTGATGTTGAAAATTATCATTTTATTGAAAAAGAATTTGCTTTAAACACCCATTATTTGAAAG
Organism: Chitinophaga pinensis; assembly: GCA_945870115.1. Lineage (GTDB taxonomy): Bacteria > Bacteroidota > Bacteroidia > Flavobacteriales_D > Crocinitomicaceae > M2408. The sequence goes on from CAMBRH010000033.1 coordinate 3,082, forward strand.
AAAAAAGTCCACTTTATCAATGGATGGATGAAGGAATGATTGAATTTACCTACCAAAATTCAGCTTGTTTATTGAGTGATTACAACAAAGTTATTGACCCAATAAGTTTATTAGACGAAGGAAATCAATCTGAAAATTTGAGCAATAAATTTACTGGAATTCAATTAACGAAAAATTTTCCAAAGAAAATTTCAAAAGGATTTTACATTGGAAAAGTGGCTGATAAAGTAATCGTTTCGGAGAGAAAAGAAGTTTTAGAAAAAATTATAGCAGATTATCAATTAGGAAATACTTTGGCTCTAAATCCAGAAAAAGCAAAATCTATTTTCTATAAAATGCCTAAAAAAGTTTCTGAAAGAAATACGATTATGGGCAAAACATTTAGTTTAAGTTCTTACAAAAATTTACTAATTAAAACGCAATTATATTCAGCTGAAAATCAAACTGAAGATGAAGAAAGTGATGCTTCGAGTACCTCAGCTGCCAATGGAGTTGAAAAAACAGAAAATAATTCTTTTTCGCACGCAGGTCAAATTGAAACATTTTTAGGAAATGGAACGGTTGTATTTTGCATAAGTAATCAAAATGAAATCATTGCGATATCAAATAAAAAACAACTCTGGAAACAAAAATTGGAAGGTCAAATCATCGGAAAAGGAAAATTAATTGATGTAAACGAAAATGGTAGTTTGCAACTTTTAATCAACACGAGCGAAAAAATTTATTTATTTAATAATCAAGGAAGTAATGTAAACGAATTTCCCTTAAGTGTTAAATCCATCAATGCAGTTTCTTTTTACCGATGGAACAATAAAACCAATTTTCTAGTTGTAAATAATGCAAATGAATTGGTGCAGATAGATCAAAATGGAAGAATTTTAAAGAAATTAAAAGTTTCAAATTCAAACATTAAAAATGAAATTGATGTTTTTAAAAATGGTAAAATTCTCACAGCCCTAGTCAGTGGAGATTCAAAAACTCAATTGATTGACATTGAACGAAATAGAGACACAAAAAAATCTGTTTCTTTACCTAAAGAACGTATTCAGTTGAAAAATGCAAGTGGATTTTATTATTTTGAACAAACAAAAAAAGGTCTTATTCGCTACGATCAAGCTGGAAATCAAAGTACAATTCTCGCAAGTTCGACAGTGAAAAATTTAAAGAAAATTTACAGAGGAAAAGAAACCTTGATTTGTTTTCAGGATCGAAATACGATTTTCGTGCTGAATGAAAATGGAACAATTTCACAAAAATTTGCGACATCAATCAATGAAATTGAGAATTTTGACGTTATTACAAGTACAAATGGAAATACCTATATTGCAGTTATTGACGAAATCGAAAACAACGTTTACATCTTTGATTCTAAAGGAAAAAAACTAAATGAAAAAGCGTTTGAAGGAAAAGGAAAAGTTAAATTGTCTGATGACAATGGAAAATTAACACTTTCAACTTTGATTGAGAATTATGTGGTGCAATATTACGATGTACTAGACTGAAGACAAAAAGACATAAGACGAAAGACGAAAGACTACAATTAATTTAGTTACAAATTTTCACTTTTGGGGCATTATTAAAACTTATTTATGGAAAATTTAGAACCATCAAACGACGATTTAGATCATCCAAAACACAAAAAATCGAGTGAATATTATACAGTAGGTTTGAATACTGAAATCATTTTAGCAATAATTGCTTTTGGAATTTCCTTTTTTTGGTTTGTTATTAGCTTATTTATTATAGGTCAAATTTCCTTTTATAACTTCTTTGTTTTTGGAATTGGACTGATTTTGTTAATCATTGGAATTTACAAGCGAAACAACCAGAAAAATAATAATATTGATTTTTGAAAAATAGTTTATAACTTGTTGGAAGTTTTTTCTGACATTGAAAATTAATGATTAGTTTTGTTATTTAAAACAAATCTAAATAATAATCCTGCTTATCGTTTTTAATTTGTTTAGAAAGTTCGCTTTTTAGGCATTTTTAAAAGTAGAAAATTTTGAGATTACTTATGTAATTAATAAATTTTCTGCTAAAAATAACGAAAAAAGCGGACTTAGATAAATAAATTAAAGATGAATTTAATTTTAGCTGACAGCAACGATCTAATACGAGTTGGTTTAAGAACAATCTTAAACTCTCAAAAGGAAATTCAAATTGTTGGAGAAGCGAAAGACAATGCAGAATTAAAAGATTTAATAAAAAATTTTGAAACAGATATTGTTTTGATTGATTATACCTCACCAGGTTTTTCAATTGACGTTATTCCATCGATTTTAAATAATTTTCCTTCCGTTAATTTTGTGGCGATAACGCCTGATCAAAGTGCTCAAACATTGGTCGCAGCTTTACGTGGCGGAGTTAAATCATACGTGAAAAAGGATTGTGATATTCACGAAATTATCGATTCTGTTAAAGAAACAGCATTGGGTAATAAATTTTTCTGTGGACAAATTTTAGAAACCATTCAAACTGCAAATATCGATATCGAAGACTTGGATTTTGATGCTTTTACCTGCGAACCTGTTTTAATTTCAGAAAGAGAAAATGAAATCATCAAATTAATTGCAGAAGGTCAAACTAATGTTCAAATTGCTGAAATACTTTTTTTGAGTAGCCACACAATTAATACGCATCGTAAAAATATCATGGCAAAATTAGGTGTAAAAAATACTGCTGGAATCGTAATGTACGCGGTAAAAACGAACTTGGTAAGTCCAAATAAGTTTTTGTTTGATGTGGAGAAATGATTTTTAGCATCTAAAACTTAACATTTTAATTGTCTACTAAAAATTTTAATTGTTCGATTTCCCTCCTTGAGGAGAAGAAAAAGCTAGGCTTTTGAAGACTAAGCGATAGTGCCAAGAAAAAAGGGAGGTGAAAAAGTTAAAATTATCACCCCCCTCAGTCCTCCCTCAAGGGAGGAAGCTTCAAATTTTTACAATTCTAAAATTAAAGTATTTAACAATTACATCTTTTTTTCACAATAATTTTACTATTTTTACAACTATAAAATTAATTTCGCAAAATGAAACAAAGTTGGATAGTTGCACAAAGAGAATTGAAAGAACGAATAGCTTCAAGGTCTTTTTTAATCATGGCTATTGTTGGTCCGCTTTTAGTTTTAGCTCTGGCATACATTCTTTTCTCTTTGGGTGGAAAAAATAAAGCACATTGGAATGTGTTGATTTCTGATCCAATGGCAATTATGGACAGTAAAATTTTAGCGAAAGAAGATCCTTCAATTACCTATTCTTTTGCAAATGATTACATTGAAATTAAAGACTTTGAGAAAAGTGAAAAATACCAAAAATTTGATGCTCTTCTAGAAGTAAATGAAAAGATTTTAAGTAACAAAGCAGCGTTTTTATTTTACAGAGAGAAACCTTCTAATAAAATTACCCTGTCTTTGCAATATCAATTTGAAAGACGTTTGGAGGAGGTAATGGTTCAACGCTTTTCAGACATGCCTTTGTCTAAATTCCGACAACTAAAACAACCTATTAATTTAGCATTTAGAAATGTTTATGATCCGGAAAATCAAGAATCTGACCTGAATTCGTGGCTAGGATATTTCTTCGGAATTTGCATTGTTTTGTTTATTTTCTTATTCGGAATGACGATTCTCCGAAGTACGATGAAAGAAAAATCCAATCGAGTGGTCGAAATTTTATTGGCAAGCTTAAAACCTAGAGAATTAATGCTTGGAAAAATTATCGGAATTGGACTTTCTGCCTTAATTCAATTTTGTTTTTGGGTTTTAATCATCGGAATTGGACTTTATGCTTTGAGAGAAACACTTTTTCCAGATTTATTGGACGCAGCAAATATGAACGCCTTACAAATGAGTGAAGAAGTCAAAAGTCTGACCTTACAAGAACGAATGTTTTCTGCAAAAGAATACAACGAGTTTGTCGAATTAGTTTACGAAAGAGTAAATTTCGGAAATATGTTATTTTATTTTATTCTTTTTTTCATTGTTGGATATTTATTTTACGGAACATTTTTCGCAACCTTGGGAGCAATTTCCGGCTCAGAAAGCGATGGACAACAATTTGTTATTCCTTTAATTTTCTTGCTGTTTTTTGCACTTTACGCGGGATATTTTAGCATTGAAAACCCAACGCATTCACTCACAACTTTTTTCTCATACCTTCCTTTTACCTCACCCGTCGTTTGCATGGTGAAAATCGCTGAAGGTTATCCCGAAGGAGAAAGCTATCAATTGTTTATTTCTTTGTTTTTGTTAATTATTAGTGCTATATTTACCTTAATTATTTCAGGAAGATTATACAAAAACGGGATTCTTCAATTTGGTCACCGTTTGAGATTGAAACACATTCTAAAATGGTTAAAACGTGCATGAAAACGCTACTAAAAAAGTTGCCGTAATAGATTTAGGAACAAATACGTTCAATTTATTGATTGCTGATGTTTCAAAAACTGATTTCAAGGTTATTCATTCTGAAAAAGATGGAGTTGCGCTTGGTATGGGCGGAATTAACAAGCAAATTATTGCCCAAGATGCATTTGAAAGAGGCATAAAAACACTCAAAAAATTCAAAGAAATTTGCGTGGAAAATCAAGTTGAAGAAATTCGTGCTTTAGGAACTTCCGCCTTGAGAGATGCAAAAAATAGCAAAGATTTTTTAAATGCTGTTTACAGTGAAACTGGAATCAAAATTGAAATTATTTCTGGAAACAAAGAAGCAGATTTGATTTACAAAGGAGTTAGTTGGACCTATAATTTTGACAAAACTTCCGTAATCATGGATATTGGAGGTGGAAGCACTGAATTTATTTTCGCTGATAAAACTGGAATTTTAGATAAAAAAAGTTTTAACATTGGTGTTTCAAGGATTTACCAAGAATTTTCTTTTCAAGACCCCTACTCCACTTTCAATATAGATGAAATTGAAACATTTTTAGAACAGCAAGTTTCTGATTTTTTTGAAAATAGAAATTGTGAAATTTTAATTGGTGCTTCAGGAAGTTTTGAAACTTTTTACGAAATGATCCACAATCAAAGTTTTATTGAACACAAAAAATCAATGATTTTTCCAAATGATGAATTAAATGGTATTTTAGATTGGATCATCAATTCGACGCATCAAGAAAGAGAAGAACATCCATACATTATTCCAATTAGGAGAAAAATGGCACCAATAGCAGCGATTAAAACGAAATGGGTAATAAAGAAATTAGGAATTAAGATCAATTTTGTAACGCCTTGTTCTTTGAAAGAGGGAGTTTTAAAGGAATTTTATTGAAAGACGTTTGAAAAATCCTCATTTCTTCGTTATTTCAAAAATTTTACTTTATCATTTACAAACGTAAACTCATAAGTAAAATTTTTAAAAAGCCTCGATATGATAATTTTTTAAAAGTCGTTCTATTCTTGAAATATTTACGAAATATTATTCATGTCCAAATTCTCAACAATTGGTGTAGCCCAATCAGCAATTTTACGATATTTTTTGGAAATTTTTCCGTTTTTGGTTCTAAATAATAACTTTGGTTCTTTGTCTTCAGCAGAATTATCGTAAAAATAAGCTCGGTCAACAAATTTTGAAACAATTAAACTATTAATCAATGATTTACCAAATCTTGAAATAATTTTAGTAATTGGAACATCATGTCCGCCTTCAAGTACTCGATTTGCGATTCTACTTGCGTTAATTTTTGGATTATTCGTACTTACAAAAAAGAATCTTATGAAATACCCCTTTTCTTTTGCTTTACGAATAAAATCTACTTTACCAGTTGAGGAAAGGACTGTTTCGAAAATAATACTTTTTTCTTCTGCTAAGCATTTTTCACGTAAATCATCACAATAATTTGCGGCTTTTAGAACTGAATCCAGCGAATTCCAGTCGCCAAACATATCGTTTGCAACATTGTCGGGATTGATATAAATTGAATTATTTAACCATTCATGCTCTAAAATATCATACGTTATTGATGTTTTTCCAGAACCATTTGGACCAGCAATTACGATTAACGTAGGTTTTTTTGAAGACATAAATTCTTATTTGACTTTCTTAAAAGCTTCAAATAAATCATTGTTAAATTTATTTTTAGCATTTTTGGCTCTTATTTTAACTTTTTCGATAACTGATTTCATCAAATCATTCAACTCTTTATCAGTTGGTTCGTATGCAGGCATTAAAATATTTTTACGCATAAAAATAAAAATTTGTTCAACAAAGATACAAATTTTAGCTGAAACAAATCAAAAATTTAAATCAAGATAATTTATTCAGTATATTTTCTAATTTTGTACTATGAATCAAGAAAAAATTCAAGAAAATACCGATTTAAAGCCATTTAACACTTTTGGAATTTCTGCAAAAGCAGCAAAGTTTGCACCTTTTTCATCAATTGACGAATTAAAAGAAATTCTGATAGAAAGTAAAAATGACGAACTTTTAATTTTGGGAGGAGGAAGTAATTTACTGCTTACTCAAGATTTTAATGGTTTGGTTTTAAAAAATGAAATAAAGGGAATCGAAATTCTTTCTGAAACGGATTCTGATATTCTTTTAAAAGTTGGCGCTGGTGAAGTTTGGCATGAATTTGTACTTTATTGCGTAGATAATAACTACGCTGGAATTGAAAATTTATCTTTAATCCCAGGAAATGTTGGTGCAAGTCCAATGCAAAATATTGGCGCTTATGGCGTTGAAATAAAAGATACAGTTGAAAAAGTAGAAGCTTTTCACATAAAAACGGGTTTAATTGAACTTTTTTCAAACAAAGAATGTAATTTTGGCTACAGAGAAAGTGTTTTTAAAAAGGAAAAAAAAGGGCAATACATTATCACAAGCGTTTATTTTCGCTTAAACAAATCGGCAAAAATAAATTCATCTTACGGAGCTATTGAAACTGTTTTAAAAGGAAAAGGAATTGAAAATCCAACAATTAAGGAAATTAGTGATGCTGTAATTGAAATCAGAACAAGTAAATTACCAGATCCAAAATTGATTGGAAATGCTGGAAGTTTCTTTAAAAATCCTGTTGTGGAAGTTTCAGTTTACTCAAAAATAAAAGAATCTTTTCCAGATGCACCATCTTATCCTGCTGGAGAAAACTTAGTTAAAATTCCCGCAGGCTGGTTGATTGAACAAGCTGGTTGGAAAGGAAAAACAATTGGAAATTATGGAGTCCACAAAAACCAAGCGCTTGTTTTGGTAAATTATGGTGGAGCTACTGGAAAACAAATTTGGGATTTATCAACAGCTATTAAAGTAGATGTTTTTTCAAAATTTGGCGTAGAACTTGAACGAGAAGTGAACGTTATTTAATTAAAAATGAAGAGAGAAAAATGTAGAATTAAAAGTGAAAAGAGAAGAATGAAAAATTTGGTGTCTAAATCAAACCTTAATTCTTAATTCTTAATTCTTAATTCTTAATTCTTAATTCTTAATTCTTAATTCTTAATTCTTAATTCTTAATTCTTAATCATCTCAAACAAAAACCAAGAACCGTTTCTAAAAATTCTTTTGGTGCTTCAGCGTGAACCCAATGTCCTGCATTTTCAATTGTAACTAATTGTGAATCTGGAAAATGATTTTCAATTTCTTCCCAATCTTCATCTAAAATATAATTTGATTGCGCTCCTCGAATAAATAAAGTTGGTGTAAAAATTTCAGTTGTTGGAATAACTTCTCTTAGGATTTCAGACATATTTTTCTCCAAAGATTCGGTATTCATGCGCCAAGCTAATTTTTTGTTTTCGTTCCAATACAGGTTTTTAAGTAAAAATTGCTTCACTCCTGCTGAATCTACAAATTTTGATAAACTTGCTTCTGCATCGCTTCGAGAAATATCGCTGTTTGTATCAATTGATTTTATTCCTTTCAAAATTTCTTCGTGATGCATCGGATATTGCTTCAAACCCATGTCAACAATGATTAATTTATCCAACAAATCTCCAAATTTTTCAGCAAAAACCAAAGCCGTTTTTCCGCCCATGGAATGTCCCATCAAAATGGCGTTTTTAAGTTGCAAATCGTCAAATAGTTCCTTCAAATCTGCCGCCATTAAATCGTAAGAAAAATCATCACTCCAATCTGAATGTCCATGATTTCGTTGATCCACAAGAATCACGCGGTAATATTCAGCCAGTTTTTTCGCCAAAGTTTGCCAATTATCTGAATAACCAAAAAGTCCGTGTAAAATGACAAAAGGCTGTCCTTCTCCTAATTCTCGGTGATGAAGTTTCATGTAAAAATTTTTCTGCAAAGATAGTAATAAAGACTTTAGACAGGAGATTTTAGACTTAAGACTTTGTGGGAAGTTTTAAGTGATATTTTTTGAAAGAAAAAACAATTTAGAAGTTCAGGAAATAATGTTATATTTGATGTAAATATATTCGGTAGTTTGATGCGCTATTGCAAGACGAAAAACTTGTTTTGGGGAAATAAAGTAGCGGGTAAAAGTAATTTATAAACCATGAAGCGGACATTACAAAATGCTCAATGAATCATATTTGATAGAAAATTTAAATAAATCCAAAATATTTGATCCGGATTTAATCATTCATGGTGCGTCAATCACAAATCTTGGTGTAATCGAAAAAATTAATGGTACACTAGGAATTAATAATTCTGGCATCGAAAATCTTGGAAACTTAACTAAGATTCTAAAAGACTTTTGGATTAGTTCTCACACCGTGTTTTCAAACTTAAAATCATTAGATAAATTAGAATTTGTTGGTGGCGATATAAATTTGAGGTACTCAAACATCTGCAATCTGGGATCTTTAAAAAAAGTTGGGGGTAAAATAAATTTACGAGATACTCCTATTTGTGATTTAGGCATGTTGAACTATGTAGGAGGAGATTTGTTTTTACCTAAAAGACTTCAAGATACTGTCGATTTAACTGAGATTACAATCAAAGGTGTTTTAAAGTATTGGAATGATGATAAGAAATATGTTAAACCTCTATCAAAAGAAGAGCTCAGTCTAATTAAATCAAATAGTGCAATACCAAAATGGTCAAATAGCAATACTTTTTCCTTAGATGTATTAGATTTTGATAATTATGAGCAAAAGGTATTTTACCTAGAATTCCGAAATCAATTTCTGAATGATGTTTACATTGATATTGAAGGCAATAATTATTATGCATTTTATTTGCAAAATGACCTCAAAGAAAATTATTCCGATGACATAGATACATTTTTAAAATTGTACAATACACTTACAAGACATTATCCTATAACTAAAAAATACTCTCATCATGCGATAACAAACAAATTGGAATCTATCAACAATTATTCAAAAGCATGGGAATTAATTTCCTTAAGACCTTCTTTGGTATTTGAAACTGTTATTGATTATGAGAAAAAACTTGGAGGAAATTTGGTAGATGGTGCGATCATCGAAAAACTCGCCGGGCACAATCATTTAACCGACTTTGGTCAAAGAAATATTGAAAAGATAATTCCTTTTGCAAATGAAGCATTAAACAGCAGTTTAAAAACAAAAAACAAGTCATTTTTTAGTCAATTCTTTACAAATGACCAACCAATATCGCAAAGAGCAGGGTATTACAAAAAATTCTTTTTATCAACCGCGGAATACAAACATTACCAATGGATTGATGAGTCGCAGGCAAAATCCAACTATATAAGACGAATACCACATGTTGTAGAAAAGGCAATTTATTCGCAATGTAAAAACATTTTAAAACAAGCAGAAGACCTCTATCGCGAAGCCATTGGAATGCCTAAAGTTGGTGAAGGCTGGATTAGTGAAACAGAGCTTTATTACAAAATATCAGATTCTTTCAAAGAACTTCAAGTCATCCATCATGCTTCACCTAAATGGCTAGGCCGTCAGCATTTAGATATTTTTATTCCTAAATATAAAATAGGAATAGAATACCAAGGAGCACAACACTATAAACCAATAGATTTTTTTGGTGGACAAGATGCATTTGAAAAAAATATCATGCGTGATTTAAAGAAAAAACAAATTTGTGAGAAACATGGATGTAAATTAATTTATGTGGATGAAGGATATCAAATCTCTGAAATAGTAAGTAAACTTGAAGAAATAATAAAAGGTTTATAACACACGCTTAGCAAAAAATCCGAAATCACATTATCGAAAAACGACTCATTTAAAAACTTACGATTTTGGATCGCAAAAAAAACTAAATTTGAAAATCGGCTCATTCGCCAGGCGCGGGAACGTTAGTGTTAATTATTACCAGCGCGTAAATTTCTAGCTTATCATAAATAAAGTGAGTAAAAAGAAAATTGTAGAAGGTAAATGTTCATTGTGTGGTAATTCGGGTCGCTTATCCTTTGAGCATGTCCCACCACGCTCTGCCTTTAATGATCAACCCATTTTGGTACAAAATCACATTCATCTTTTTGAAAACGAAAGTTATTTATATAAAAAAAGCTCTCGTTCAAACAAAGGTTTTGGTGCTTATACCTTATGTGAACCTTGCAATAATAAAACAGGTGAATGGTATGCCAAAGATTTTGCAGATTTTGCTATTCAGGCAATGACCCATTTGAAAGCTCATGAAGGTGCGCATGGATTACACTCATTGCAATTTAAAATTAAGCCATTGAATATCATTAAGCAGATCGTTATGATGTTCTATTCTGCTAATAAGGGTGTTATTTTGTCTGAAGACCAAGAACTTGTTGATTTTGTAACAGTTAAAGAAAGTGTCAAACTTCCTGAAAAATATCGAATATACCTTTATTACACTCTTTCAAAACATAAAAGGATGAACGGAAATTTGACGGTTAGAACTGAAAATGGACTTATTGCTAACTGGTCTGAAATCAATTTTCAACCATTTGGATATATATTTTCTATTGATTCACCACCTCCGAACAAATTCATGGCAGATATTACAGACTTTTCAAAATTTCCCTATGATAAAGAAATTGAACTTAAAATTAATGCTGGTTATCTATCAATTTCATCAGTATTTACTGGGCAATATGACAATATATAAATAACACCTTCAAGCTAAAAACATAAAAAAATCAACTATTGGAAACCCATAAACAAAACCTAACTCACACTAAAATATCCTTTGACCCAATTTCAAACGATGATATAACTATTTTGATTTTAGGAACCATGCCAAGCGACAAATCACTTGAACTTGTTGAGTATTATGGACATCCAAGAAACCGATTTTGGAAAATAATTGCTGCTATTACAGAAAATGATTTAGCGCTTACCTATTCAGAAAAAAAGGAACTTTTGCTAAAATCAACAATTGGAATTTGGGATGTTGTTCATAAAGCAAACAGAAAAGGTAGTCTTGACAGTGCAATTGAAGACGAAGAAGCAAATGACTTGGACCGTTTTTTCGAAAAACACAAACATTTAAAAATTATCGCTTTCAACGGGATCAAAGCTCAAAAACTGTTCGATAAGTATTTCAAAAGAAAAAGCGGAATTAAGTATATATCTTTGCCAAGTTCAAGCCCAGCAAACGCAGCAATTAATTTTGAAAACATTTGTAAATCATGGAAACAAATAATGGAAAATAATTGAGAAGAAATGATTAAAAAAATCCCCTTTTTACTAATTTACAGTCGTATTTTAATCGGTATTGTAATTGGGTTTATTGCATTTTTTGAGGTCAAAAACCATCAAATTTCAATTGTAATATTGATGGCAATTGCTTTACTTACAGATATTTTTGATGGAATTATTGCACGAAAATTAAATGTTTCGAGTGAAAAATTAAGGATTTGGGATTCAAACGTCGATTTATTTTTCTGGTTAGCAAGCATTGTTTCTATTTTTTTCTTAAATTTTAACTTTGTGTGGGAAAATAGCATTTGGATTGGAAGTGTCATTTTACTGGAACTTTTATCTTACCTCATCAGTTTGATAAAGTTTAAAAAAACAATCGCAACGCACTCCATTCTTGCCAAATTTTGGACAATCACTTTACTGCTGTTTTTAATTGACCTTTGCCTAAATAGATCAAGTCAAATTCCATTTTTTATTTGTGTTGGCTTGGGAATAATTTCTAGAATTGAAATCCTATTAATTATCTTCAATTTAAAAAAATGGACAACAGATGTTCCTTCTATTTTTGTAGTGAAAAAAATCAACGACGGAATTCCATTTAAAAAGAATAAATTATTTAATAGTTGAAATTCTTTTTAATTTTGTCAAAAAATCACTTAGTTAGAAAATTCAGACGAAATATAAGTTCGTTAGGAATACGAGAATTCAGTTTATTTGTTTAAAATTAACACATGAAAGCACAAGGAACAACCGTTAACGAGATTTTATTAAACCTGCCAGAAGATCGGCTTGAACCATTTAATAAACTGCATGATGTCATTGTTAAAAACCTACCCAAAGGATTTGAACCAGCAATTAGTTATGGTGGTTTGGGTTATGTTATTCCTCACTCACTTTTTCCTGCAGGATATCATTGCAAGCCAGAAGAGCCGCTTCCTTTTGCTGGAATTGCCTCACAAAAGGAATCCATAAATTTTTACCACATGGGAATTTATGCCAATCCTACATTATTAGAATGGTTTGTGAGCGAATATCCTAAACATAGCAAACAGAAATTGGACATGGGAAAAAGTTGTGTTCGCTTTAAGAAAATGGATGACATTCCTTATCAACTCATAGGTGAATTAATGCAAAAAATGAGCGCTGAAAAATGGATTGAGATTTATGAGAAAAATCTTACACCGAAATCAAAGAAAAAGTAAAACACATGGAAACTCAAGGAGCATCAGTTGTAATTACACATCATATTTTAAAAGACGCACGGAAACAATACGAAGATTGGTTAGATGAAATTGGTCCAGTTTGCAGAAGTTCAGAAGGAATTATTGATTGGCAAATAATTCGTCCAATTCCTGATTTGACATTTACTTACACAGTAATTTTACGATTCGATTCGGAAAAAAACTTAAAGAACTGGATGAATTCGACTGAAAGAAAAAATCTAATCGAAAAGGCAAAACCATTTTTAGCCAAAGACGATGATTATTACATAAACAGCGGATTAGACTTTCTATTTTTATCAGAAAGTGAAAATTTAAAAGTCCCAGCTCGCTGGAAGCAATATTTTGCAACTTTAACGGCAATCTATCCTTTAACGATTATTATTCCTTTTCTCGTAATACCTTTAATTAGAAAACTGAATATTCCTCAAAATGAATACATCGATTCATTGGTAATATCAATTATAATCGTTTATCTTATGGCTTATGTTGTTATGCCTACTTATACAAAATTGATAAAGAAATGGCTTTTTAGGTGATTTTAATTTAGAGCATTTCTATTTCATTAAATTATTCTCACAAACATTTTATTAGATGAAATTGAATATTCAATTTTAATTTTATACCTTTGTTTAAAACGTTATAAAATGGCAACTCTCGTAATTTCAACACAAAATTCTGAAGAATTAAAAACAATAAAACATTTTCTAAAATTATTGAAAGTTAAAAACAAGGAAATAAATTTAGATAAAGAGGAAGATTTGTTTTTGGGAAATTTAATTGAAAAGGAAAAAACTGGAATAAAAGTTTCAGTAAAAAAATTGACAAATTAAAGAATAAAGAACTTGCTTCTAAATTAATTAAAGTAATTTCAGATTGTGAAAAAGCAAATTCAATTTCTGATATTAGAAACATCAAAAAGTTAATTGGCTTCAAAAATTACTATCGAATCAAAATAAATGACTATCGAATTGGTCTTGAAATTCAAGAAAATAATATTGATTTTATTACGATTGCTCACAGAAAAGATATTTATAATCTTTTCCCTTAAATTCTAATTTAGCCTTGTTCTATAAAGAAATAATTTTGGAACGAAAAAACTAACA